>NZ_JAKOAV010000002.1 GCF_029478095.1 Pelotomaculum isophthalicicum JI
GGCTACTCTAGGTAGCCATTTCTTATGATATGCTTTATTTAATTCCGTCTGTTTGGCCCATGTAATCTTATCTTTTTGTAGTCATTTATCTCTGGCAGACTTGGTTCAAATATTGTCAGCGGCAACACTATCCGCAGCATCGGGTAACACCTCCTTTCCTTTAAATAATCCCGCCAATATGCTATCTAGCTTGTGAATGACCTGATAACCCGGAGGGGAGAAACTAAATGTCTGTGTAAGTACGGCAATCAAACCGGCAATGGTGATGGAGAAGTTATTGCAATTAATAAAATACACACTGACTCCCATCCATAAAGCAAGGCTGGCAAGTGATAATAATTTAAAGAGAATTCTATCTGAAATCTTTGTTATTTTTTTAAAAGGAACCTCTCCCGGAGCCCAAATAACAACTAGTCCCAAGCCTGAATGCCCTTCTTTTGTAGTGAAATCTGACTTAAATATGTCATCTCTCATTTCCGGGGCAATAGGGGTACCGGTATTGGTACATGTAATCACGTATGCCCCGTGTTCGAGGGTGATTTTTACCTCCACCCTCCTATTTTCGCCGGTATATTCCTCCACGGCTTCAAGGGCGTTATCGATCAGGTTCCCGAGCAAGGAACTGGTTTCAAGAGGAGTTAAGGGCATTTCTTTAAGGCTGCACTCAATATTTATTTCCAAATCTATGTTTTTAGCTTCGGCGAGGCCTATTTTGGTGTTTAGAAGGGCGCTTATACTGGGATTATCGGTCTTGATCAATTCCCCGGTCTTAGAAACTGCACAAAACAATTTACTTATATAATCCCGCGCTCTTTCATGAGAGCCGCTTTCGAGCAGGCCGTAAACCGTCTGCAATTGGTGGTGGAAATCGTGCCGCTGCTTTCTGGAAGAATCAATCAACTGTTCTATCTGCTTCAAGTTTTCAACTGCTCTTCTGGCTTCATATTCTTTTTCCACATATTGTCCGATTTTTTTGACGGCAGCAGCGGACAGCACCGTCAGAACAGCTATAAATATTCCGATCATACCGGTAAAGATATTGAGATGAGCTTCCGAAATATCGTCAAATTTAGAAGCGTCATAAGAGGTATTTAAGATAACGAGTAAAAGCAGGGGTGAAAGGATAACCACAAATAAAAAGAGATTTTGTTTGTTTTCGATATCTGTCTTTAGAATTTTTTGAAATTCCTTTCTCGAAAGATATTTTCCTGCGTAGCCGTATCCTTGTGAGTAACTGATTAATGAGATATTTAAAATTCTACATGTGGTTATGAATAATAGCATAATCAAGGCCTGGGGTAGAAAGAAAAGGATTCTTATTAAAGTACGATCCAAGACATCGCTCATTGAGTACCCTGTGACATAGAGCATGAACGGCGCTACTACCGTTTCTATTGAACCGTAAAAGATCAAGCCGAGTAAAGATATAAGCAGGACTATCCTGTACGGCAGCCGGGTAACCAGGCGAATGTTTAACGTAAATAATAGTATTTCAATGATGGAGTGAAGCCCGAAAGGCACCGGCAAAAGGCGGACTATATAAGATAAACAAGCTTGTATTGCCCCGATGATTAACAGATCGCGCCACCAAGGTCTGAAACCGGTGAGAAGAAAACCCAGAGCTGCTACTAGGATTGCTTCCGGGAAAGAAATAAATAACAAGGAAAAGAAGTTCATTACATCCAAAACGTTCCTTTCCTCCTTTTTATTATTTAATTAAGCCATGATTCCTGCCTGTCTTGTCTAAAAGCTGCCTTTTCATGCCTAAAAAGCGCATTTCCATGTCTGAATTTACATGGCTCAAATTTGCATAAAAAAACAGGGGTGATAGTAGTATTAAGTTTTGTCATTATATCAATAATAACATATTATCATTGAAATATTTGTCGGATCATGAAATATTAACTAGTATTTTTATGGTTTTGTTTTTTAGCGCATAGTAAAAAACCAAACTGAAAAAAATAATATAGCTATAAAATACCCATGAAAGGAGCAACATCTGTGGCACAATTAAATCAACTTGAACTTCAAAACCTGAGGCACTTGATCGGCTCACATGAAACAGCTTATCAAAAACTGCAGGCATTTTCTCAGCAAGCCAGCGATCCCCAAGTTAAACAAATGTTTGAGAAATCTGCTCAAGATGCTAGAAACACCAAGCAAAAGCTATTGTCATTCTTAAGCTAAAGGAGGAATACTGATGCGTGAAAAAGATATGGTGAACGATGTGCTATCCATGGTAAACAGCAGTTTGACCGGTTATGCCAGTGTCATCTCCCAGACATCGAACCAGCAGTTAAGACAGACTATCCAGCAAATAAGAAATCACGACGAGCAGTTCCAATACGATCTTTATAAACTGGCTAAACAAAAAGGTTTTTACCAACCCGCTCAGCAAGCCGACCCGAAAGATATCCAGCAAATCAAGACCCAGTTGAGCGGTGATATGGCCGGTGGGAGTGAGATGACCGGTAGAAATGTAACAGGCGGCGGAATGAATATGGGCGGCGTAAGCGGAACTGGCGCTGAAATAGGCAGCAGAAGCAGAATGGACTGGTAAGCTCGGGGGCAGGGTAAATGATCAAACATTTTACCTGCCCCAAATGTTTGCCATCTTATTTTTGAAGTGGTGATAATGCGGGATCAAACCTGACGAAGAAGGTAGTTCCTGTGGAACTTGTTTTAAAAAATATTTTGGCGTTATGCCTGGCCACTATACTGTAGCACACCGACAAACCCAAGCCCGTTCCGTGGTCTTTAGTCGTAAAAAACGGCGTACCTATTTTATCCGCTATATCATTAGGGATGCCGCAACCCTGGTCCTCTACCGCCAAAACCACTTCTCCATCTTCCGTATATGTTTTTATCTTTAAGGTTTTACCGTTAGACATTGCCTGGTAGCCATTGTGGACGAGGTTGAGAATAAGTTGGCGAACTTCTTTTTCATCTAAAAGCAAGTCTGGAATTTCCGCCAGTTCCATTTCAATATACTTGTCAGAGTTCATTGCGTCTGCTTGAATTAGCGGAAATAATGTTTGCAATAATTGATTAAGATTCTGTGATTTTAAATCAACAGGCTTATCCTTAGCCATGGACAGAAATTCCGTTATTATAGAATTGGCCCTGTCCAGTTCGCTAATCATTAAATTGAAATATTCTTTGTGTTTATCGTATTCTATTTTTCTATCAAGCAGTTGCAGGAAACCACGCACTGTAGTCATGGGATTTCTTACTTCATGTCCGATCCCGGCCGCCATTTCTCCGATCAAGTTTAAGCGGTCGAGCCGGGCCATTTCGGCTTCCATCTTCTTTTCTTTGGTTATGTCTTTCATCATTACAATACGGCAGTTTTCACCATTAAGATTGATACGTTCGGCCGACAATAATAAGTTTACTGTCTTACCTGATTTAGTCTTTACTTTAAGATCAAAGTTTTGCAATTCCCCTTTTTCTTTAAACTCAATAATAGCGGATTCTATTACATTATCCTGTCCACTCAAAAAATCCAAATCTTCAGGTTTATGGCCCAATACTTCTTCCCGGGAGTACTCTACAACATCCAAGAATCTTTGGTTAACTTCTACAAACCTGTTATCTTCCGCCCTGAGGATAGCTATTAAGTCAGGGCTGTTATGAAATATCTTTTGAAAACGCTCTTCTGATTGATAAAGGTCTACCTCTCGCAGTCTTTTAGCAAGGTTGCGCAGTTTTTTGGCAAGGTTGCGGTAGCGTTCTTCCACTCGCTTGCGATCTGTAATATCTAAAAGAGCTACCACGATCTTATTCGTCCGTGGGATGACAGCAACGGTTGTATAGATATCCTTAATATTTTCCTGTTTATCGAAAAATTGAAACTCATAGTTCCTGGGGGCGATATTTTTATAAACCCTTCTATTATAATAATCGTTTATTCTATCCAAATCATCTTTAGCAACAAAATCAGTTATTTTCTTTTTATTTTCAACCTCTTCTTTAGTATAACCAGATAGTTTTTCAAATTCTGTATTCACTAGAGATATAACTTTTTTTTCACCAATGATTAATATGGCAGTTCCGGTATTTTCAAAAATTGTCCGGTAATTGTCTTCACTTTCCTGAAGCTTGTATTGAGACCGCTCAAGCGATGACAGCATCTGGTTAATTTGACCCGCGAGGGTGGATAATTCATCTCCCCCTGTCATGGACACACGACAGGCAAGGTCACCGCTTGTACTGATATCTAAAACATTAGCGCTCAGCCGGGCCAACCGGCACAATACCACTTTTTCCAGCAGCAACAAGGTTACCACACCAAACACCAGGCCGATCAGCAAAAGTGACAGAATTAAATATTGCATGCTGGTTCGGCCCTGTTTGTAAATCTCCCTGGACATGTCTGTTCTTAAAATAAGCGCCGGACTGCCGTAAATATCATTTAATAAAGCATATCCCGCGATAGAATCCGGGCTTACCGGCTGAACAAATGCCGGCGATTCTTCCGATAAAAAGGAACTTGCAGTCTGGATGTCCGGGAATATCCGGACATCGTTAAACTGACACACAGCGAGAGATAGATGCGCTGTTTCAGATAAGCGATTGATTTCAGATGAGTCCAGGTAGCGGCCCATGATCAGCACACCCCGGGCAGGGCCACTTCTTTCACTTGTCAGGATCGGCCATGAAGCGATAAGCATAGGACCTTCAGGGAGAAGTATAATTCCAGCCGCACCATCTTTTTGATTTTTATTATTAAATAAAAAATCGTAATTATTTAGATGATCTACCAAACTATCCGGAACGGGTGTCTCATTCTCGTTCTCCAAATCAAAACCTTTACCGTAGACGATACGGCCAGAGGAGTTGATATATAAAATCAGATTCAATTTTAGCGCGATGAAAGTGTTATTAGTAAGGTTCATTTTGATATATTCTTCATTCAAGTCGTTAACAAATTCATACGTATCGTTCCATTGAGCCCAGTCACCGGCCTGACGGTTCAGTGTATCAATATTATTTAACAAGGCATCCCTAGCCCTTTCAACATTCACAGTGATGCTTTGTTTTTCAAGATTGGCAAAGCTGGCAGACAGTATGCATTTTGAAATTATGAACAAAATTATAATTAAGCAGATAAGCGTTATACCAAATATGATTATTGTTTTTTTACGTAGCGTCATGAAATTACCACCAATCACATATCTCTCTATTCTGTTTTTTTGCGCTGTCCTTTACCGGCCACATGGGATATGTTCGCTGCAAACATTGTAGAAACCTGTCGGAAAAGAGAAAAATTTTATAAAAAAGAAAAACTAACCTGACCGCCCCGTCTGTAATCGGGCGTTCAGATATTAGCAATCCCGTACCATTGATCGTGATACGGGATTGCTATTTAAGACATAGCTCCTTTTTGGAGCAAATTCCTTGCGTTTGTCTTCCAGCCGGGCTGCTTCTGCAACATAGGTAAATATCCAGGACTATTTAGCATTTTTTACTATTTAATTGTTTTAAGAGCATTTAATAGAACTTTTAAAACAAACCATTTTGGAGCGGTTTCATCGGGATCATGATCAACAGTGATCAATCCAGCTTGTTTTGCTTCTTTAATAATATCAAGTTTCCATTGTTCTGCCATTTGTGATTCCTCCGGTTCATAAAAAATAAAATAATTGGCACTTTGTTCTCGAAACAAATCATAACTTGCTTGAGTTTTTACCGTTGAATTTGGATCGTTTACAAGAATTCTTTCATTTACTTCGTCTAATCCCCAAAGCAAAATATAATGTCCATAATTTGTAAAATAACCTGGCCCCATACTTGCAATAACCAAAGCGCTATTTTTTAATGCCTCTATAACATCATCTGTACTATATGTTAGTTTAAACTCTAAACCATAATATTCTGATGCAAATAGGAAGAATGCCCAATCGACACCATCATCGTAAGTCCGGTACCCGTTATCTACAATCACCTTTGCTACGTCTGGAGGGGTAATATTTTCGTCTAAAAAAGTAGCTAATACCATAGCCATGCAGGTAGCGCCACAACCAGATGAAGCAATAGTTTGACTTGAGTCATTATGATTACTAAAAATAATAGAACCCCATCTGGGATCATCCTGCAGATAATACACAGGTTTATTTTGCATATTGCTCACCCCCTGCCGGGAGTATTTTTTTGCATAAGAATATAGCACTCATGGGAAATTATGGTTTTTATATGTTTTATAATATTCCTGTGAACGTGAAATTGTTCTGCTACTTGTGCAATAAAGCTTTCTAACCTGAAATATATTAAAGCCCCCGGAGTAGGGGGCCTAAACGGTGTTGCACATTTAAGTCAAAAGCGTCAATCCAATTTACCTGTTCGCCAAAAGTCACCGACCTTATTTCGGACAATCAGCCTTATCAATACTATCATAATAATTACAAAACCAATCAGTTCAGGCATATAGGTGTATGGGTCTGTTAAGAGCTTCTGAATTACCATCCAGAAATACTTTTCTTGTTCTGACCTCGGAAAATTCCAACCGTAAAATGGCCAGAAAAAAGTGTCCGCATACAACCACATGCTGTCTAAAACGTCGTGGAAGAAGACACCCAATGCTAGCGCTAATATTTCTGGTTTTTTATATTTGCGCCAGAGATTCATACCAAATACTAATATTAGCAATAAGAATATTGTCGTATGGGCATAAATCCGGCCGTTATTAATAGCTTCCTTAAAAATGACGCGACCAACCGGCTTGTCTATAAGATCCGGCAATATAGAACCTACAAGAACAAGACGATAATCCAATAACGATGTAAAGTCCCTGTTAATTTTCATTTTATTAAGAAGCTTGGTGGCACCAAGGGTTATTCCTAAATGACCAAAAAGTATCATATTTTACTCCATATTAAACAAACTTGTAATCCTATTTTATGCATGAAATCTACGGAGTCAATTATATTGAGGCAAATATTTCACATAAATCCAGGTTCCCTAAATTAATGGCCTTTGCAAATGCCCAAAATTACAGAACAAATTTTGGTATTGACACCATAATTACTATCTGCTAAAATAATATCGAACATAAGTTCGGGGGCAGGGCAAATGGTCAAACATTTTACCTGCCCAAAATGTTTGCCATAGCCCTCCTCGCTTCAATCAAAAACAACGGCTGAAGGCGCTTTTTAGCAGGCTTTCCCGGAAAGGAGGTGAACCATATGGCTGTAAACAAGGTCCCCGCCGCTTCAACACTCAGGCTGGAACTACGCGTGGGTGTCAGCGCCAGCGGCAACCCGGTTATCCGTAACAAGAACCTGGCCAACGTCAAATCCACAGCGTCCGACCAGGATCTGTATGACGTCGCGGCAGCGCTGGCCGCCCTGCAGCAGTACCCGCTGAACGGCATTTCGCGCGTCGACAACGCCCAACTGGTTCAGGCTTAGATAAACCGGATCAGTATCCGGCAATTGTGATTGATTGATAAACATCACAACTAATCAACAAAATAACGAAGAAAGGAGAAGGTTTCCGGCAGTTGCCCGTCAAACAGGGCGTCCAAGTGTCACCGGCATGCCCGGCATAGAGCTTTCAGACATGTTGAAAAACGCAACTGCCTCCCGTGTAGTCGGACGGGGGATATATTCGAACTAATAGTTCATATATATTTTGGAAACCGGTAAACGGATTGGCTACTACGACTGACCAGACCCTGCGCATGGTTTTCCGCAACCAGGAAGGTAAAAACGTTACCATTACCTTGGACAATCCCAAGGAAAACTTGACTGCGGCAGAAATCGAGACAGCCATGGACTTGGTTATCGCCCGGAACATCTTTACCAGCACGGGCGGAGACATTGTCGCCAAGCAGGACATCAGGGTTATCAGCAACACCACAAACGATCTGTATGACCCGCCCGCCTAGAATCCGGGCGTTCATATAAAGGTGGGGGCAGGTCCCCCGCCGCATCTAATTAAAAGGGGTGATTTAACTGGAAACTATCCTGCAGGCAGTGGGCAACGTTGGATTTCCCATAGCCGTAGCCGCATACCTGCTGGTGCGCATCGAGGGCAAGCTGGAAGCTCTGACCGCCAGTATTGCCAGATTGGCCGAAGCGGTAGCTGGTGAGCGGCGGCAGGAAGAGTAAAATATTCATGTATGGAAAAGCCGCCCGGTTGAAAGACCCGGCGGCTTTCATCTTTTCCATTATCAGCGGGGCTTCCGGCTTTTAGCAAGCCTATTTAATATAAAGCGTACGATAATGTCCTGCTGCCTGTTGGTGATATTGGTAAATTCCACCGCCGCGCTGATCGCGGTGGCGCTTATTTTACCAGAACGCACCACTTTGCCGGAAACAGCGATTTCTTCTGATTTATCGCCCAGCAGCAGATTAAATTTCATCAGTAAAGCGGTACCGGCCTCGTATATGTTTTTTACCAGCATTCTGACACCGCCGCCGCTGATGTCCTGCACGGAAGATTTAATATACCGCGGGCTTTCACCTTCTTTTGGCACCTCAGCGTAAAAAATGTCCATGATAACAGGCAGCCTTACAAACTTGCGATCCTGAACGCGGTTATAGTCGTCCGGCCAGGATAAGGAATAGAGCGGTATGTTGTCTACCCGCCGCCCGAGCATAGCGCTTATAAATTCAATTCTTGCCCCCTGCAAAACAATATTTACAATTACCCGGTCACCCTTGCTCAGGATTAACGGGTTGGCTTTCTGGTAGGGTATGGTTATGTAAAATTTCCCTTTTTGGACATCCTGGATATTTGAGTCAAACCAGTCCGGTTCTTTCATGTCGCGGGATACCCTGATGCTCTGATTTATCTTTATCCACTGCTCAACCGTCATTTTCTATCCTCCCACATAAACAACACAGCTTTATTCCCTCCGAATCTATCTATCAACTAGGAGAAAAGCCTTTCCACCGGCTTGCCTCCTCACCATGCAACACCCTGACAATAAAGAGTCCCTTCTCTTTATATAAAGGCAATTCAATTTGCTTGGGCAACAGCCGTTTTTTTTCATCAAAATAAACATGAACCATGGGAAAAAGCGAATTACCTTTTGGTGTATCGGCCGCTACGCCAGCCATGCCGTTATTCAGCTCAACGATAGTGCCGGCGGGGTAAGCGGCAATGTTATACATAAACGCCTTTGCGACAGATTCCTTGACAAAATAGTTAACCGAAGCCTCACACATTTCGTAAGCTTCGACAGGGGGGAAAGCCTTCCGGTAAACCCTGTTCGCGGTTATCGCGTCGAACCTGTCGGCAATGGCCACGATCTGGGCATATTCGTTAATTTGCTCGTCCTTTAGTCCCTTGGGATAGCCTGAACCGTCGTAGTTTTCATGGTGCTGAAGAGCCATTACAGCATTAATTTCATCCAGATTTCCCGCTTCACGGATTAGTTCATATCCAAAAACCGTATGTTTCTTCATAACTTCAAATTCCTCCGCGGTCAAGCCACCTGGTTTATTCAGGATTTTATCCGGTATTTTGACCTTGCCGAGGTCATGCAATAACGCCCCTACACCAAGAAACGCCAGTTCGTTATGACCATATCCTAAAGTTATCCCGGTCATTAGCGTTAAAATGCATACATTTACTGAGTGCGCAAAAGTATAGTCATCTTGTGAACGCAAGTCAACCAGATTAAAAATCAAATTTTTATTGGATAAAAGCTGCTCGGTAAACTCCCCTACAGTGGTATAAAGCGATTGCGGCTCAATCACCAGCCGGCCGGATTCCTTTGCTTCCAGCAGGACATTCTTGATCTGGCGAACTGCCGCTACACGAGTTTGCCGCTTTATCACGTCATTTGCTTCAGGCATCTTAAAAGGTAATCCATCGTCCACCCAGACAAAAGGTAATTCCAGTTTGATTAACAGTTGAATATATGCGTCAGTAAGCGCAACACCGTTTTTTAACAGCTCTTCACCTCTGCTATTGTAAATAGTGCGGCTGAGTTTCATTCCCGGTTTGAGATCAGATACACCGACCTTGCGCATAATTTATTCATCCTCGTCAACTATTTCTGCATACATTACTAATTTCCTTCGATCTCCAAAAAATAAACTATTATATACCATAAAATTACAAATATTACCATTTAAGCGTGAATTATTCCAATAGTTTATATATTACTGACTAATGAACTAAAGCGCAAATCCCATTACCCCGTTATAATGATATTTTTATTCCTTTAAGTGAATCATTTGACCTGTTTCTATGATGATCGATATTTTGCTCTCATGAGGAAGCACCTTTGCAACGCTACCGACATATCCTAAAATAGCAAATTAAGGTACCGAACCTATTATATGCCGGTGGGGAAATTAGATGGGAGAAATTTATTATGGTATTGGCAACTAGCATTAAGCTTAAGTTAATGGTAATAATTTTCTTCGTTCTGGCAACAGCTCTTGGCGCTCTGTCTTATCTCAGTTATTACAAAGCACGGCAGGCTTTAATTAGCAATACGAAACAGGATCTCAATTCCCTGTCCGCAGCTTACGGCAAAGAGGTTAGCCTTTGGTTGGAGCAACACAAAACCGAGATGATTACTTTGGCTAATTCCCCTGTTATAGCCGGGGGAAATCGCAGTTTGATTCTCTCATATTTTAATGACGAGCTAAAACGACTCAAAAATTATGAGTCGTTGTTAATAGTTGATGGAAAAGGGGACTATTATTCGGCTGATGGCACTACGGGCAATGTTAGTGACAGGGATTATTATAAGCAGACGCTAAGCACCGGTCAGGCGGTAATCTCTGATCCCCTTATGTCAAGAGTAACAGGAAAGTTGGTCGTTGTAGCCGCCGCTCCCATTAAAAAGGATTACCGGGTCACCGGTCTTGTTTTAGGAACGCTGCCGATAGATGAAATTGTTCAAGAAATATCTTCGATTAAAATTGGCAAGACCGGCTATGCCATTATGGTGCAGGGTGATGGTTTATGCATAACCCACCCGAATAAGGATTCGATTATGAAACTTAATCTGCTGAAAGACAATAGCCTCCATCCAAATTTAATCACAGCAGCGCAAAAAATGACTAAAGGGGAAAGCGGGGTCACCCGCTGCCTTGATAATGGAGTGGATGAGTTCCTGGCCTACGCGCCGGTACCAAGCACCAATTGGTCTCTTGCCATAACAAGTCCTCTTGCCGATCTTTCATCCTCACTTAGATCCCTGGCTGCCATGGCAGTCATTTTAACCCTGCTCATCCTGCTCATATCGGCATTTATCGCGGTTGCCCTGGCAAACAAAATTGTCAAACCCATTCGCTTTCTCAATAAAGAAATCAGCTTATTGGCGGAACAAGGCGGCGACCTGACCCAGTCGATCCATATTCAAAGCAAGGATGAGACAGGTGAGCTAGCCCGTTCCGTCAACGAGTTCCTTGGCAACCTGAGAGAGATTATCTCGGAGGTAAAAGAAACCGCCGTTAAGGTCGCCGGAACTTCCCGGCAGTTAAACTCCAGCGCGCGGCAAACTGCCGCGGGCGCCAGTGAAACCGCCTCCACTTTGAGTGAAATTACTGCTGCTGTTGAGCAGGTAACCGCTAATATGCAAAACATAGCAGAGGCTTCAGAATCCGCCTCCGGCCATGCCAACGAGGGGAACAAGGGAGTGTTGAGGATTACCGGACAAATGCAAAATATAGCCGATACCGCTGTGGTTGTTTCCAGGGCAATAGACGAACTGAATTTAAAATCCAAAGAAATCAGCCAAATTATCGGGCTGATCACAAATATCGCCGGCCAGACCAACCTGCTGGCTTTGAACGCGGCCATCGAGGCAGCCCGGGCAGGTGAACACGGCCGGGGATTCGCTGTGGTGGCTGATGAAGTGAGGAAACTGGCCGCTCAGAGCGCGAGCGCCGCAAAACAAATAAACAGCTTGATTAGTTCCATGCGGGCTTTAACGGAACAATCAGTTGAAAGCATGTCCCTTGGCAGTAAAGAAGTTGAAGCAGGCATAAAAGTCGTTCAAGAGGTTGGGGGAAACTTTAGAGTTATTATCGGCGCCGTGCACAGCTTAACCTCTCAGATTCAGGATGTGGCGGCGGCGATGGAAGAAATGTCGGCCGGCATGCAAAACATAGCCGCCGCGACTCAAGAGCAAACCGCAACCATGGGGGAAGTATCGGCGTCGGCTGAATCTTTGTCAAGACTATCCTGCGATTTGGATGACTTGGTGGGTAAATTCAAGGTATAACACCGAAAACCCATTCAATCCTACGTCGCCGTCATTTGACGGTATATTTTTCTGCCCAGCCAGCGGGCCGCCAAATTAAAGCCAAGCACCACCAGGATCAGCACCGCTGCGGAACCGTCCGCGACTCTTCTCAAGTCCGGGATGAGACCCTCCGTGTTGACCTTCCAGATATGCACCGCCAGGGTTTCCGCCGGGCGAAAGGGGTTCAAGGGCGAAGCGGGATTAAAGATATTCCACTGAGTGAAGTCCAGAGCCGGGCTGGACATGCCGGCGGTAAACAACAGCGCGGCGGCCTCGCCGAATACTCTGCCTGAGGTGATAATCGCGCCGCTGACCAAACCGGGGAAGGCGCTGGGCAATACTACCCGGCAGATTGTCTGCCAGTGGTTGGCGCCCAGGGCCAGGCTCGCCTCGCGCAGGCTGTCCGGCACACCGTGGATAGATTCCTCAGTAATCCGGACCATCAGCGGCAGATTGATTACAGTCAGGGCTAACGCCCCGGAAATGAGCGAGTAACCCCAACCGGTCATGTTGACGAATGCCAACAGCCCGAAAAGACCGACCACGATTGAAGGCAGCGAATTCAACGTTTCGATGGACAGCCTGATCGCTTCCGTCAACTTGTTGTTCCTGGCGTATTCAGCCAGATAAATCCCGCCAAGCATGCCCACGGGAACTGTAACAACCATAGATAAAAAGAGCAGGTAGAAAGAGTTAAAGATCTGCGGCCCAATCCCGCCCCCGGCGCGAACCACTTGCGGCGGTTTTATCAAGAAATCCCAACTGATGTACTTGCCACCGTGGTAGAGAATATACACAATCATCGCGCCAAGAATAACGATCACCAGCAGCGCGCCGGCCCAGAATACGAGAGTTGCGATTCTGTCGGCAATACGGGAATTCACCTGGTTATCCCTCCCTTCCTCACTCCGTAACGGACAACCAGAATAAAAAAGAACGACATTATCAGGAGAAACAGACCCATTGACCAGAGGGTGTTGTTCCAAAGGGAACCCATGGGAGTGTTGCCCATATCCATTGTGATGGCGCTTGTCAAGGTGATCACGGGATCCAGAATGGACGTTGGAATTTTCCTTGTATTGCCGATAACCATCTGGACGGCCAGCGCTTCGCCAAAAGCCCTGGCTAGGCCGAGAACGACACCGGTGACCAGACCGGAACGCGCGGCCGGAATGAGCACCAGTCGGATAGCCTGCCAGCGCGTGGAACCCAAGGCCAAGGCAGCCTCCTTGTACTCACGCGGCAGCGACTTCAAGCTGTCGGTCAAAATGCTGACTATCGTTGGCAAGATCATCACGGACAGCACCAAAAAGCCAGCCAGGACACTAAAGCCCAGGCCACCGACATTGTCGCGGATAAAGGGGACCAGCACGCTTAAGCCAATATATCCGTAAACAACCGAAGGGATGCCGGCCAGCAGCTCAATAGCCGGCTGCAAGAAGCGCTGCCCCCAGAAAGGCGCGATTTCTACAATGAACACGGCGCATGTGATGCTTAAGGGGCCGCTTAACAAAACAGCCAGCATCGAGACGATAACCGAGCCGAATATAAAAGCCAGCACACCCACTTGCGGGCCGCCTTCCGCCGGCAGGCGGTCCGGCAGCCAATTGGCCGAGAATAAAAACTCTTTAACGCTTACACCGTAAACTGTGAAAGTTGACAATCCCTTTATTGAAATAAAAACAACAATGGTGACAGTGGAAACAATGGCTATCAGCGCCGCCCCGGTAGCCAGGCTTTTGCCCAGCAATTCATTACCGGCAAGATTTCCTAACCTTTTTGTAAAATTATTTTTCATAAGACTATTTATCTTTAGAATTAACGTTGACATTCTTTTGCTACCTCACTTCAGCTTCGAGGATCCCGTCTTCGTAATATCTTTTCTGACGCCTGGTCAATTCAGTTCTTTACGTTCGCCGGTCACAAGGTAGACAATCCGTTCGCCGATGTTGGTGGCGTGGTCGGCTATCCGCTCCAGATGACGGCTGGCGAACAAGAGAGCGGTGGCTTGATTGATGATCTTGGGGTTCTCCATCATATACACCAGCAATTCGCGAAAAACCTGGTTGTGCAGGCTGTCTACCAGTTCATCGTCCGCCGCCATTTTCAAAGCCAGTTCAACGTCCTCACGCACATAGGCGTCGAGCGCCTCTTTCACCATAGTCTGAGCCAATTGCGCCATCCGGGGAATATCGATCAGCGGCTTAATCAGCGGTTGATCCGCTATACGCCTGGCTATCTTAGCAATGTCACACGCTAAGTCACCCATCCGCTCCAGGTCGGTGATGATCATGAGCCCCGCTGCGATACGTCGCAAGTCCTTTGCCAACGGCTGCTGGGTGGCGATCAACTTCAAACACTTGTCCTCGATCAGCATTTCCTGATCATCGATCTGGACATCCCCGTCAATAACACTCTGAGCTAAACTTAGATCTTGTTTAGCCAGTGACTCCACCGCCCGGGCGATAGAGTCTTCAACGAAAATACCCATTTGTAAAATATCTTGCTGCAGTTCACTCAAAGCCTGATCAAAGGTTGTCCTGGTAGCCATAGATATTTTCCCCTCTTTTATCCTAGCCGAAGCGGCCGGTAATATAATCTTCCGTGCGCTTATCGCTGGGTTTAGTAAATATTGTTTCCGTGACGCCGTATTCAATCAGGTCGCCGCTCAGGAAAAAAGCGGTAACGCCTGAGACACGGGCGGCTTGCTGCATGTTATGGGTCACAATGATAATTGTATAGTCGTTTTTTAATACCTGAATCAATTCTTCGATCTTCATGGTAGCCAGGGGATCCAAGGCCGAAGTAGGCTCATCCATTAGCAGCACTTCCGGTTCCACCGCCAGCAACCTGGCTATACAAACCCGTTGCTGCTGACCGCCTGAAAGCCCCAGGGCGGACTTATACAATCTATCCTGAACCTCATCCCAGAGAACCGCGGCGCGCAGACTCTTTTCCACAATTTCATCAAGTTTGCGCTTGTTTTTTGTCCCGTGAATGCGCGGACCGTAGGCTATGTTATCGTATACCGACATCGGAAAAGGATTGGGGCGCTGAAAAACCATACCTATCCTCTTGCGCAGGTTTACCACATCCTCTTCCGGGCGGTAGATATCCTGGCCGTCAAGGAGAATCGCCCCATCTACCCTTACCCCTTCGATCAGGTCGTTCATCCTGTTCAAAGTGCGCAGAAACGTTGATTTGCCACAGCCGGACGGTCCGATAAGCGCTGTAACCTGGTTTTTTTCAACTTCCAGGTTAACATTTTTCAGCGCATGGAAGTCGCCGTAGCGCAGGTTCAAATTCTTTACCGATATCTTCGCTTGTGCCACTGCATTTGCCCCCTCAAGGAGGTATTCTAACCAAAATAAATATAGAACCTCTCACGACATCATAGCAATGCCAGGTTAGATTAATGTTATGCAATTGTTAAGATTAGATTAAAGAACAAAAACTGCCCATCGAGCAAGCAGGGACTGTTCTCCCTACCCCTGAGGGTAGCTAGAACAGTCCCTGCTTGTCCCTGCCCCAAATAAGACTACAATCTTATAGTTTTTTTCCCTTTCCAAGATATTAAGCTCTAATCTAGTACGGCCCAAAACCTCCTCAGTGAGATTCAGTGAGATTAGGCAATTATTTTATGCCCAATGGTCCCTAAAAGATGTTTTTAGTTCTCTTTAAAACGGTAGCCGACTCCCCGCACCGTCTCAATAAGACGCGGTCCTTCCGGCAGATGTTCAAGCTTTTGCCTGATATGACGAATGTGAACATCAATCGTTCGAGTATCGCCAAGATAGTCGTAACCCCAAACACTTTCAAGCAGTTGTTCCCGCGAGAACACTTTTCCCGGCCGGCGGGCCATAAAACGTAAGAGCTCAAATTCTTTTAAGGTGAACTCCTGCTTGATGCCGTCAACATAAACATCAAAACGGTCTTCATCAATAACCAGACGTCCAAAATCCATTAGAGACTTTTTTGTCGATTCATTTTTTCGTTCTTTTTCATGCCGAACGTTGCGAAGCCTGGCTTTAATCCTGGCTACCAATTCTCTGGGACTGAAAGGCTTGGTGACATAATCGTCAGCGCCTATTTCCAACCCGAGAACACGGTCCAATTCCTCAGCCTTGGCGCTAAGCATTATTATCGGAATATTTTTTGTCTTAGTATTCTTGCGCAGTTCCCGGCATACTTCAAGGCCGTCTATTTCCGGCAGCATGACATCAAGCACAATTAAATCAGGAGACTGCGTCCGGGCCAACTCAAGGCACTGAGCGCCATCGGCAGCTGATATCACCTGGTAACCTTCGCGTTCCAGGTTAAAACGAACCAGTTCCAAGATATGTTTTTCATCGTCCACTACCATAATAACGGGCATTTTTCCACCCTTTCTCATGGTTATTGAATAAACAATTTGTAAATAAAGCTATATATATATTATTACAGCTTGAACCGAACATAAAAGGTGGTTCCCGTAGAATAGGTTTCCACCTTTATTGCAGCTTTGTGCCTGGCGGCGATACCATAACAAACCGCCAGCCCCAAGCCTGTCCCGTTATCTTTGGTTGTGAAAAAAGGAGTGCCTATCTTTTCAAGTATATCCGGCTCGATCCCTTTGCCCTGATCCCGCAGCGACAAAACCACTTCATTATTATTATTATCCACGTATGTTCTGACATAAAGATTGCCGCCGGACGACATTGCCTCCAGCCCGTTGCGAGCAAGGTTGAGGATGAGTTGGCGAATTTCTTTCTCATCCAAAAGCAAGTCCGGGATTTCACCCAGTTCAACTTCAACAGATTTATTCGAGTTCATCGCGTCGGCAGCAAGTAACGGAGACAGAGATTTAATGATGGAATTGAGATTCTGCGCCTTTAAATCCACTGCCTTGTTCTTTGCCAGGGACAGAAATTCCGTAATTATTGTATTGGTTCTGTCCAACTCTTCGATCATGATGCCGAAGTATTCCTTGTTTTTAGCATCTTCTTTATTTTTTTTCAACAATTGCAGAAAACCGCGCACCGCGGTGATCGGGTTCCTGATTTCATGGCCGATACAGGCGGCCATTTCTCCCACCAGGTGCAGCCGGTCGAGGCGAGCCATCTCTTTTTCTATTTTCTTAAGTTCGGTGATGTCGTTTATTATGCCCAGTATACATTTTCTACCTTCTATGCTGATTATTTCACCGGAATATAACCCCACACGCACCTCGCCTGTTTTTGCGCGGAAATGGGTCTCCATATTGTTGATCCTGCCTTGTTCATTTAACATCCGGATAAGTTTGTCGCCTTCTTCCGGCTTTGCCAAGGTGTTAAGCTCAAATATCGTATAGCCTAAGACCTCCTCACGCCGGTAACCGGTCGCGCGCAGGAAGCTGTCGTTCACATCTATGAAGCGTCCGTCAAATGTACTGACAGCCATCAGGTTAGGACTAAAATTAAACGCTTTATAAAACCGTTCCTCTGATAATCGCAGCGCCTCCTCAGCACGCCGGCGTTCCAGCGCTTCTCCGAAACTCGCCGCCACAGCCGTTAGAATTGACTCTTCATTTTTTGACCACTTGCGCTCCGAGTGGCAATCGTCAAAGCCGATGAAGCCCCAATACTTATCGCCTACGATTACGGGCACTACTAATAACGAGAGTATTTCCTGCTGCTCTAATAACTCACGCTCAGCCGTTGGAAACTCTTTGATAGGACCGCTAATAGATTTTCCGGCTGAGAGCAATACATACCACCGGGTCATACCCTGGGCATCGTATGAAGCGTTTTGCAAATACGGGTTGTCAATTTGCGGTTTAACAGAATCACGCGACCACTCAAAACGTTGGCTAACAAGTTTTTCCCCAGTTTCGGGGTGCAGGTGATTCTCAAAAATATAGACCCGGTCAACTGCCACCGCTTCGCCAATGATTGCTAAGGCATCGGTTATTGCGGAAATGTAATTGTCAACTGCTAAAAGACGCTTTGTCGCGTCAGCCACCCCTTTTAGCAATTTGTCCCGCTTGAGGAGTTCTTCCTCTGTCCGCCTGAGCAAGTTTTCCACCGCGTTGACCTTTTGCCGCATTTCAACTAATTCATTAATAAGCTGCTCTTTTGTTTTATCTGCATCATTCGTCTTAATTCTCATTCAGACTAGTCCTCCCAGGAATCAAAACAAAGATCGCGGCTCATGTCGGCGCCCCAGGCATATACCCGCCGCCGGCCATATAGATCCGCTAATTTGCCATAAATAGGAGTGCTTACCGCACCAATCAGCAAGTAAATGGAAAAAACCCAGGAGAAAAGGGACATTCCTCCCAGGCGTCCGATGATCGTGGGCATGGCTGTGTTTTATTCCTGGGTCAACCGGCTAACCTTGCCTCCAACCAGTACAAGCTGCACATCCCAGCCTTCATCGACGTCATAAAGGCTGATATTATGGCTGCTATTATCTATCAAACTGGCGCCATCCCTCAGGTAATAGCTAAATTCGTTGCCGCTTAGTTGCTTAATGGTTATTTTCTTACTGCTGGTACTGACATAAGTTACCGTACCTGATACCGTGATATCCTCGTCGTTTATAATCTCAATATTTTTCGCTTTTCCGTTACCAATCTGCGCCTCAACTTCACTGCCGATTACCATATCCCTTAAATGGAGGCTTTCACCATCCCTGTCAATGGTGACATTGTCCGCCAGGTAATACCGGCTCTTGCTCCCGTCGTTTTTCTCTATGATGATAAATGGAGAACTACCGGTTATTAAATCCGCAATTTTGCCGTTGACAGTGGAGTTATATTCGTCAACAACTTCAATATAATCTACACGGTTTACGCTGTTTAGTTCCAGTTTGACCCGATCACCGATACTAAGCACGTTGAACTTAATGTGGGAGCCGTCCCGCACAACTTCCACATCGCTTTCCACCACATAATCCAGGGTATCTCCGTCATCGTTTCGTATGGTTATCCCGAGAGTTCCGGCGGTGTCCAATTCTCTTATATCACCGGTTAACTTATTTGATTCTGAGCCGACTATTTCGATGTATGTAACCCGGTTTTTGCTGTTTAATTCCAGCCTGACCTGGTCTCCCACCCGCAGGTTGTCATAACTAATGCGGGATCCATTTTGCATTACTTCCGCGTCGCTGACCACCACATAATCCCGGGTATAACCGTTGTCGTCACGGATAGTAATAACATAATTACCTGTGGTATTCAGTTCACTAATTACACCTTCCAAATTGGGGGCGCTCAAAATGTCAATCCGTTGCGCTTTGTTATCCAACACCGTGACTTCAATCCGGTTGTCTACTTTAACATCATTATAAGTCATTGTACTGTTATCTCTCACTACTGTTACGTTGTCCGGCACATCAATGTCTGTATTCGTCCCGCTGTCGCTACGCAGTGTCAACCCGGATGTCCGGACCGACGTTACAGTACCTACAATCGTACTTAGAGTTAAAGAGTTGATTTCAATAATTTTATCACCGGAAACCTTTATTTCTACATAGTCCCCTTTGCTCAAAGAGGATACTTCTTTCTGACTGCCTGAATCGTTGACTTTAACGCCGCCGGTTACCGGTCTGGTTACCTGAGTACCGTCGGAACATGTAATGCCAAGCCAGTATTCCTCACCTATCTGAAGCTGGGATGCAACCTTGCCTTTATAGCTTGTGGCCGTGGCATTTGTCTCTGTATTCGTGTTAGTGCCGCTTGCCTCAGTGTTTGTCCTCGCCGCATTGATAAAGGCAATTTGATCGCTTCTATTCAAAACGAATTTGATTTTGTCATCTACTTTTAGATCAGCGATACTCGATGCATTTCCGTCCAGGAATACCTCGCACTCAGGATCAGTAATCTTATTCACGCCGCTGTTGATCGAAACCAGCCAGCGGGACTGGTCCAGGGATAAAACAGATGAAATAGTACCGCTGTAACGCCGGGATTGGATCTCTGAACCGCCAAAATTATTTTCCAAAATCCGGGACAATAAGACAGCCATCTGTCCCCGGTTAATCTGGTCATTTGGTTTGAATACATTGCCGGGGAGCCCTTGCATGAGCTTGTTCTTAACCATCGCCGCCACACAACTCCGGTATGTCTGGGGAATCTGGTCAGAGTCAGCAAAGGTAAGGTTACTATTGTCCTCATTGAGTTTCAGGGCGTGGTAAACCAGTGCGGCCACTTCCGCCCTTGTCGCCGGCTCAGCCGGCCCAAGCTGGATCAAGTAATCCTTGTCCAGCATCCCCTCCTGGACGCCCATAATCAGGTAGCCCCTGCCCCAGTTTAAGGGCGGCAATTGATAATCCACATCGTCATCTTCCTTTTCTTTCGCCTGCTCTTCCAGGCCAAGCACCCGGATTAACGTGGCCACGACCTGTAGTTTCGTGACACTGTCATCCGGCTGAAACAAACCGCCGGGAAAACCGGAAATAATTTCACTGGCATACATCTCCGATATAGCTTGCTGCGCCCAATGCCCCTCAATATCCGTCAGTTTGCCGCCCGCCGCTTCCGTGGTCAAGGTCCCGGCAAGTAAGGTGAATATCGTCAGAACTAAAATCAAAAAACTCCATCTCTTATTTTTTAGCAAAATAAATTTCCTCCTTACAATATAAAGCAAACATAGTAACCAAATAATTAACAAAAAACTTGTCAAATGTAAGCAATAGTTACTCTTTATATATCACATCGGACCACATGATTCAACAGTTAAATCTCCTCAGAAATAAATATTCTCTAACAAACATGCTAAAACGGCGGAAAGCCAGTTCTCCGGCATTCCGCCATCCGATATGCAAATAAAAAATTACGCGTTAGTGATGGTACGGTTCACCCCGGCTGATTTTAAACCAGCGGTAAAGTTGCTCCAGCAAGATCAGCCTGAATAACTGGTGGGGAAAAGTCAGCTTCGAAAATGACAAGAGCAAATCTGAGCGTTGGATAATGTTTGGTGATAATCCGAGAGAACCGCCAATAACGAAAGTCAAGTCGTTTCTGCCCGCCAGCGCCAACTCATTCAAAAGCCCCGCCATTTCTTCGGAAGAACGCGACACTCCTTTTTCGTCCAAAGCCACCAAAAATGTACCCGGCCTCAAACGGTTAAGCAGCCGCATCCCTTCTTTTTCCCGGACTTTTTGCCGCTCGGCGGTAGAAGGATTGTCCGGAAAACTCTCGTCTTCCACCTGGGACAATTCCACCTTGGCGTAAGGAGTCAATCTTTTCAGATATTCCCCCACTCCCGCGGTCAGGTATTGCTCTTTCAGACGTCCGACAGTAAGGATGGCAATATGTCGCATGAACTTACTTTCTCCAAACTTTTGCGCCAAGGGAATTTAGCTTCGCTTCCAGGTTGTGGTAACCCCGGTCTATATAAACAGCGTTAGATATTTCAGTGTCACCGTTTGCCAGCAGGCCGGCCACAATAAGCGCGGCGCCCGAACGCAGGTCAGTGGCTTTGACCTGTGCCCCATGTAAAGCCGGCACTCCTTCGATCACCGCCATTCTGCCTTCAATCTTAATCCTTGCGCCCATGCGCTTCAGCTCATTTGCCACCATGAACCGGTTTTCAAAAATATTTTCCACAATCATGCTGGTACCTGGCACGATGGAAAGCATAGCCATTAATTGGGACTGCATGTCGGTAGGAAAACCAGGGTAAGGCATCGTTTTAATGTCTATGGGCTGCAACGGTTTCCCGGCTAAAACCCTGAGAGTGTCCTCCTCCTCGTACACATCGACATTAGCTTCCCGCAGCTTGGCGCTCAAAGGCTCCAGATGGGTCGGAATCAAATTCTCCAGAATGACATCTCCACCCGTGGCAGCCGCGGCTACCATAAAGGTTCCCGCTTCAATCCGGTCAGGTATAACCGAGTAACGGCCATCTATTTCCAGACCGGGCACACCATCAATCTTGATTATATCGGTGCCCGCCCCGCGCACCCTTGCTCCAATGGTATTTAAAAAGTTGGCCAGGTCAACGATTTCAGGTTCCTTGGCTGCATTTTCAATCAATGTCTGCCCTTCGGCAAGGCACGCCGCCATCATAATATTCTCAGTCGCGCCCACACTGGGGAAATCAAGATAAACTCTGGCTCCCTTTAGTTTCCCTGTGACACTTCCACGCACGAAGCCACGTTCCATAGTAAGCTCCGCGCCTAAACCGGCGAGACCCTTAAAATGCAAGTCCATCGGTCTCACCCCGATGTTGCAGCCTCCCGGCAGGGCAACCTGCGCGTGCCCGAATCTGGCCAGCACCGGTCCCAGGAGGAGATTCGAAGCACGCAGCTTCTTAACCAGATGGTAGGGGGCTTCGAAATTGATCCGCTCAGAAGGAACGATCTTAAGCGTTTCGGCACTTTCCCAGGACGCCGTGACGCCCATGCTTTTAATTATTTCAATCATTACCCTCACGTCACTGATGTCAGGGATATTCTCCAGCACTATTTTCTCCCGGGATAATATAGTAGCACACAAAATAGCCAGGGAAGCATTTTTCGCGCCGCTAATTTTGACCCTTCCCCGTAGCGGCTTTCCCCCAGTAATAACAATCTTGTCCATAAAATCCTCCTAATAGTGCCCGTAGAAAATTCTACATAATTATATATAAATATTCGCCTTAAAAAATGTAATCCCTGTTACAATTCTTTTTTTCATAATTCACTAACAAGGAAAATATCATGATTTCGCCATTCTTTTTCAAACTGCATGATGTTTAAATTTAAGACATTTTCCATAGCCTGGCTCAAGCTGCACCCCTGACCCAGTTCACCGATTAATTCGTACAAAACGTCTTCTCCATAAAATTGCACGATATAATATACCGCTGCAAATGACTCCTGGTAGGCCATAGCCTGATCCGGCAAGCTGTCAAAACTCGCCCCCAATTCCTCCATAGAATAAAGTTGCCGCCCCGGTGAAGCCGCCGGATCTCCAATGACAAATCCAGTCAACTTGTAATCCTCATATTGCGCAACCCCTTCGGTAAACCAGCGCGGGTAGTTTCCCCCGGTCAGGTAATCCACCATCAAGTGGGTAAGTTCATGGGCCATTGGTCCGGAAGAAATAAATTTATCTTTAACCTGTCCTTCATCAACATCACCAGCCCATACCTCAGGGGAAAGCACCCTGATTGTGCCGGCCCAATAAACACCCATCGCGCTTTCTTTCGCTTCCCAGCCAAAACTTTTATTTAATTCCTCTTTAGAGGAATAAAGAATTACCGGGATCTTGCCACGGGTGGAGTAGCAAAAGTCAGCCCTTACCGGCCGGTAAAACTGTTCCGCCACTTCAAGGACCATTTCTGCTTCTGCGCGTTTATCCGGCAAAAACCGGACACAAAAATGCTCCGAGGAAATTTTATTCATCCCCCACGTCCCCATGACCGTATGGACCTTCATCAGTTCCCTAATTGCCCCATAACCATAGAATCTAACGCCGGCCGGGAGCTTAAGGAACATTGCCGTCACTATAATAAATACAGTTGTGAACAAACCCAATACTATTTTCATAGTTTATCCTCTATTTCTCTCACCGCCGGTCTTAATAACGGCATTCAGCAATTAATTAAATTATCTTAATTAACTAATTAATTATAAAGCCCGAACGAGAGCCTTCCAAGAGGAAATACCTGGGGTGACAAACAAAAAGACGGGAAAATACTTTTTTAGTCGCATTGATTTCCCGCCGGTTTAAGTCCATAAAAATTTATTGTTTTTGATCTGCCAGCGCCTTCCATTCATCAATAGCCTGCTTGGCATGTTCAACATCCGGTCCTTGCTTGGCCACGGCTATATATTTCTCCAGTTCCTGAATACCCGCCGTATAATCTTTTTTCCCTTGACCGAGAATATAGCCATACAACAGGTGGGCTTCCCCGTTGCCGGGATCATTCTTAATTATCTCGTTAAGCTGGTCTATAGCCTGGTCATATTTGTTGCTAAAATAATAAATAACAGCCATTTCATAACGGGCCGCGCCGTTATTTGGCTCAACGGAAAGAACCTGTTCATAAGTTTTAATGGCTTGATCCGGCTTACCCAAACGGTAATATGCCTCACCCAGCTCCATCAAAACAGCCGTATCACGCGGGTTCTCTTTAGCCCTGGTTTCAAGGCTGTTCAGCCTGTCTTGCACAGTTTGTCCGGCCTGCCCCGCACTTGGCGACCCGTTGCCGCCCGGCTGCTTTTGAAATAGTCCTGCCAGCGGAACAACCAGTCCAATACCAATTAAAACGGTTATCACTATAAACACAAATTTTTGAAATTTATTTTTTTTGACAGATCTATATATGGACAAAGTTTCTTCACCCCAAACAATTTTAAACATCAACATGTATTATAACATTACATCACATGTTGACAAGTATTTTTCATTAATGTAAAGAACAAATTAGCCCTATGTGACCTTTGGGCATATAGATAGCGCGACTCCGACTCATGTCCGGCCCTTCGCAATAAATAAGCCGCCCGGCTCTGTGTCCGCGCGGCTAAATAGTTATGTTACTGTAAAAAGTTGACCGGATTGCGCTGCTGCCCGTCTACTATTACTTCAAAGTGCAAGTGCGGCCCGGTGGAATTACCCGTGGATCCAACCAGCCCGATTAGCTCCCCCCGGTCGACCGATTGACCGACTGCAACACTGATGGTCGAAAGGTGCGCGTATCTGGTTGCCACGCCGCCGCCGTGGGATACTACCACTGCTTTGCCGTAGCCGCCGTCCCAACCGGCGGATATCACCGTACCTCCCGCGGCAGCCGCGACCGAGTCGCCGTAGTCCGCGCCAATGTCTATTCCTTCATGCATCGCGCCGCCGCGCATGCCGAACGGTGACACAATACCGCCCCCGCAAGGCCAACTCACACGCGCCGAACCACCACGGGAAGCGAGCAACGTCTGAGATCCTCTAACCACAATTTCATTGGATGGCTGACTAATAATATTTTGTTGGCAGATTTTCCTGTCAGTTTCCAAGCCGTTCTCTCTGGTAATGAGATAGGTGGCTATTCTTTGTCCGGGCACACCGCTTTTGACAACTTTCTTTTCACCTGACAACAAACTGTCGTCCATCTCTTCTTCTACCTGATATGGTATTTCTTCCTCGACAGTTTCCTGCCGGGTCGCCACAACTGTGAGCAGCGGCACCTCCTTGCTGAGTTTCAACACTTGTCCGATACTCAGTTCAGAGATATCCACACCCGGGTTGGTCGCCTGCAGCTGTTCGGGGAAAATATCGAACTTCGCGGAAATGTCCCACGCAGTATCCCCGTCTTTTACCATATACTGCTGAATTTGACTTGTCCCTAACAAGACCACGTCTTTAGCGGCCTCAAATTCAAGCAGATCACTCGTGCAGACAGGTTTTTCCACCAGTTCGACTTTTTCCTTAAAACCTACTTGTTCATCTTGTCCAGCGGGATAAACCGACTTAAGCCAATCAAGAAGCTTTCGCGCATCGTCTATTTGTTTCAGGCATAATTTAGTTTCTCCATTAATCACAATAGCAGTGCCTTTGAGATTAAATGACAATGTCTTGTTTAAAATGTCCTTTAAAGCTTCGCGGTCTAATATTTCTCCTTCCTTTACCCGTATTCCGTTATAAGTAACTTTTTCACCAATCATTAATGATGCGCCGGCCTGGTCGGATTTTAGCTTGACCAGCTCGTTAAGCGCTTCCTTCGCGTCACTTTTGTCAGCAACAACAGCTACCACCTTTCCGTCAACAGCCACCGCGCAGGCGTTCTCTCCCAAAAGCGCGTAAGCCGCAAAAGCGAGAATAAAATACAACGCAACGCCCATCCCTATGCGGCAGGCAACTGACTGATTGGAAAGCCACCGTTTAAAACCGTTAATAGACTCCCCCAACTCTGGAAGGCGCCGCAGTCCTCCAATAAATCGCGGCAAATCATTCAACTCCTTTCAGCATAAATTTATTTGTAATTGAAAAATATCCAGTTGTTAATGCAGAACAATATACCCTAAAATAGGAAAAAGCAGAGATATTATAACATATACTATTAAGTCCGTAAACTAACAAATAAAATAGAAAACCGCTCAATTACAGCTATAGGATGAGAATTCTGAAAATATTCCACATTATTGGCAATCGATTGCGCTATCATGACTCTACGGATATTTCCGACTCCCTTGTTTTTAAATAGATCGCACACTCCAAGCGTTTTCGCGCCAATACACAACCCTGTTTGTGCGGTCTAAAAATAGATCCGTTCAGTGCCTCAGCGTTAGCGTGACAGCCGCCGCTGCAGTAAAATTTGGCCCAACAACCGGCACAGCCTTCTTTACTATAGAGATGAGCGTTCCGAAATAATTCCATTATTTCCGTCTTGATTATCCCTTGAAAGACGTTGCCGATCAGGTATTCCGGCCGGCCGGCAAACTGGTGGCAGGGATAAAGCTCTCCGCCCGGCGTAACGGCCAAATACTCGTGTCCCGCGCCACAGCCCGACAGACGTTTAGGAAGGCAGGGGCCGCCGTCGAGGTCTATATTAAAGTGAAAAAAGTCAACCGGTCTGCCGGCCTGTTTCAGGTCAAGCAATTCCCGCGTCAGCCGCTCATATTCGGAAAGAATAAAAGGGATATCCTCATCACGGATGGCATAATCCGCTTCCGGCGGCGCCACAACAGGCTCAACTGAAATCCGGTTAAAACCCAAGCCGGCAAGATGCAGCACATCCGCGCAAAAATCAAGATTGTGCCGGGTGTACGTGCCCCGGATATAGTAATTCAACCCGTCCCGCGAATTCACAAAATTTTTTATGTGGGACAGAACAACGTCATAAGAGCCGCCGCCCCCCCGCGCCTGGCGCATGGCATCGTGGATTTCCCGCCTCCCGTCCAGGCTCAAAACAACGCTAATTTGATTTTCGTTAAGGAATCGGGTGACATCGTCGTTTAGTAGAACGGCGTTGGTTGTCAAGGTAAATTTAAACTCCTTGCCCCTCTCCCCGCCCCGCTTGTGGCCATAATGAACAAGCTCAGTCAAAACCCCAAAATTCAGGAGCGGTTCTCCACCAAAAAAATCAATTTCCAGGTGTTTCCTCCCGGCTGACTTTTCAATTAAAAAGTCGATTGCAGCCCGGCCCACCCGTTCCGGCATAAGTTCATCAGCACCGCCAAAATTACCCTGCCCGGCAAAACAATAACGGCAACGCAGGTTGCAAGCGTGAGCCAGGTGCAGGCACAGCGACTTGATTACACCGCCGGGCGGCGGCTCGTATCCCTGGGCAAAAGGGTCCGGACTATATAATAAGTTGTCTTGTTCCAGTTGGCGGATTTCCTCAATTGCTTCGGCAACCTCTTCGCTAGGATAAAAACGCCGGTTTTTCTCTAAAAGTTCCGCACCGGACATCCGCCGGTAATCGTCAAGCAATTCCCAGACCAAGTCGTCAACAACGTGCACCGCTCCACTGTTCACGTCAACAACAATTTTTGCATCGTCAAATATAAATTTATGCAGCAAGAATTAACCCCCAATCCTACCTTTGGGCGTACAACGCGGCTCATGTTCGGCCCCTATAATTGGGGACATTCCTCTGACCCTAAATATAGGCCCGTTAGGGAGGTGTGTCCCCTTTCCTTATTAGAAAAAGAACCTTATCCCTAGAGGGACAAGGTTCCTTTATTTTGAATTTTCTTTTGCGCAAACCTGATTGCCGACTGTGCAAGAAGTCTTGCAGGCTGACTGGCAGGAGGTCTGGCACTCACCACAGCCGCGATCCTTGATAGTTGCCGGAAGCCGGGTGCTGTTTAAAGTTTTAACGTGTTTATTCAAGGTTCCCACCCCCACTTTCTAGAACATTATAAATGATTCAGAAAGAAGGCGCAATAAAAATGAAATAAATTTTAACAAGCAGCAGTTGAAATAAATCGCACAAGACATCGAAATTAATCGCAAAACGTTTCAGAATAATATGGATAATTTCTATTGATCTATTTGCCGCACCCTGTTATAATTAAATAAAGTTTCATAATATTCTAGGAATTTAATTAATTTAAGAATACATTTGAAAACCCTCATTCCTCTCCTTTTCTATGGTACCCGGCGCAACCGGGTATTTTTCTTTCCCCGTTTTTATTAATATTTAAAGGATTACATGGGGTTTTTACCGAATAATTTTTTTGGGAGTTGGTACAATGATTAACCGTCAAAAAACTATAACCGGTGACCTCGCTTATTTTCTTCCGGTAACAAGTACTTAAAACCAAGAAATTAAGGAAGGAGGTGAAAACCGAAAAATGTTGTCACAACAAATACAATCAACACTGCTTTGCCTGCTTGCCGCTTCAATCATAATCTTACTTACCATCCTGATATTCGTTATGATCACCAAATACAATGACTGGGAAGAAATCCGCAAAGGCAACATTGCCGCCGCTATGGCCCTGGGAGGCAAAATCTTTGGTGTGGGGAATATCATGCGTTTTGCCATATTGTCTAATAACAACGCCGGAGAAACTATCCTCTGGGGGGTGATTGGCCTTGTTCTGTTAATCCTGGTATACCTGCTCTTTGAGTTGCTGACACCACGCCTGAATGTCAACCAGGAAATTGGTTCAGGCAACGCGGCAGTCGGCCTGTTGTCGTTGGTGTTTTCCATTACGTTCAGCTTTGTCATAGGAGCAAGTATTTCATAGCCAGGTCATTGTTCTTAATCCTGACCCTTACCGACTCCGGCAGACTGGCCTTACCACGAGCCCCCTGAAAGCTGGCACAGTCTGCCGCACAGCCGGCTTGAAACAAACCAAACCTAATCGCTGCCGGAATCCCCGCTGTCCCCACCGGAGTCGCTCCATCCGTCGCTGCCGGCATCTTCACTGTACTGGTCAAAATCATCATCATCCCATGATGAGTGACTATGATGCCAGCCCCTCCCGTGGTGTCCAATATACGAATTATGACGCCAACGGCGAAACCGGTTTCTGATAAATAAAAAAACCATTAATACAATCCCCAAAATTAGCAGCAAAACAATCAAGACGAACACAAATCCCAGCTTCAACAGTAACACTAACCCCAACTCCTTCACACAATTTACTGATCATAGAATATCATTTCCTGAAACAACCTTTGTCAGCACTGCCGTGATATCAGGCGGACCGCTTAGAATTAAAAGGTCTCCCGGCAGCAGAATCTCAGATGGCCGGGGATTGATGATATGCCGCTCCCCCCTTTTTATGGCCAGCAGGGTGGCATCGTGATTTTCCCGCAGGCGTGATTCTCTCAACTCCTTTCCCGCAAGCGGCGATGTTTCGTTTAATACCAATTCACCCAATTCGAGGCCGACTTCGTCAACCAGCGATTGCATAAAAGTAACGCTAGCCGGTTTCAACAAAGTCATAGCCATCCAATTACCTGCCATAATTGAAGGACATATAACAGTTTCCGCTCCGACTTTTTTCATTCTGGCGATGGACTCTATCCGGTCGGCGCGTGCTACCACCCTGGCGGCAGGATTCAAGTCTTTGCAGGTAATCACAATCATTAAATTAGCGGCGTCATCGGCAAGAGTGGTGATAACCCCGCCGGCCCGCTCCAACCCGGCCGCTAAAAGCACCCGCTCCTCTGTAGCGTTGTCACTAATAAATAAAATATTTTCAGTATGGCCAAGCTTTGTCAACTCCTGCAACCTGTCTTGATCTTTCTCAATTACTACAAAGTCCTGTTTATCTTCCAGGAGTTCACTTATTACCGCCAAACCCACCCGGCCCGCGCCGCATACGATAATATGGTTTTTTAATCCGTTTATTTTCTTAGTCATTTTTCTCTTCCCCCAGACATCTTTAATATGTCCTTCCACTATACCGCCGAAAATTGTGCTGTAAAGATAAGTAAAAAGACCTATCCCGCCGATCACCAGCACCATAACGATCAAACGGCCGCCTACGGTTTTAGGCACAATATCACCGAACCCAACTGTTGATATGCTGATAATGGAAAGCCAAAAGGCGTCAATAAAGGACATGTCTTCAATCTTCATCAGGCTGAGAATCACAACACCCAAAACCGTTACCAGCACAACAAAAGCATAGATAATTGATCGTAACGATATCAAAAAAAAACTCCTCTCAGGCACTCGAATATTAATAAATTCTACACCATCATGCGGATTCCTTGCTTGTTTCCTGCATATAGGGACAAAAGACCTAGACATGGGACGAAGGTCCCGCCTTAGGACCTTCGTCCCATTTACAATCGTTAGGGCTCATTTTATAATACATTCAATAATGAAGAAAAAGCCAAACCTGTTGAAAGACTGAGACGTAAAGTTCCTGGTCTAAGGCTATAGCAATGATGACCGAACTACCGTGAATATTACTTAAATACGTAACCACCTTATTTCACGGCAAGGTGGTTTTTTTATCTCCGACAATACAGACAGGCATCGAGGAAAGACCCTATTATAAGCCACAGATATCTTTACGGATAAAACTGCATAGGTGGGATATAGATCATGAAACAAAATGCCCATTATCTTCTTATCGTTGATGACAATAAAGGGATCTGTGCTCTATTACACGAGTTATTCAGTGAAGAGGGTTATGTGGTTGAAACCGCTTCCAGCGGTGAGGAGGGGCTTCGGAAAGTCCGCGCGGGAAGGCCGGCATTAATCCTACTGGATATTAAAATGCCGGGCATGAACGGCATCGAGACCCTGGAAGAAATCGGGAAGCTGGCGCCGGAGGTGCCGGTAGTACTGATGACGGCATATACGGAACTGGACACAGTATTAAAGGAAAAAAAGAAAAACCCTAAACAATACTACATTGCAAAACCTTTTGAACTAGAAGATATCAGCCATCTAGTCAGGGGGATCTTGTTAAAAAAAGAAGAAAAAAAGAATGCGCTTTAACTTACTTAATTAGGTTCGGCTCTATCCTAAATTGCGTTATGTTCAGCATAAATATGTTTGCCTGTGGTTAGTATTGCCAAATAACAACTCGTGAACTCCACACCAACTGAATGACTGCCGTTATCTCACCATCAATACCCGACACGCCATAAATAAATTTCTGTCAAAGTGAAAATTACCCCAAACCATAAAATAGTGCCGTATAAAAAATCGTTCTTTAAGATATGCCTGCGCATATTATTCTTTAACTTTTTGTGACAGCAAACGTCGAAGATGCTATTGCCCCGGACTATGCTTTCAGGAGTGCATTGGCTGCATGTATAAACGGACACCTGGTTGACCTCCTCGAATGTGTGTTCTGGTGCCATTATAGCAAACAAGTGTTTGTATAGTCAAGACATATTTTGCAAATTTCGTCGTACTCACTCGCTCTTTAAATTAATTCTCAAAAGGCCGCTTATTTATACTGCCTGTTGTTTACCCGCGCTCAATACATTTACCATATTGATTACTTCATCCAAATCAAAAGGTTTACTGAGCAGCGCCCGATAACTTTCACGCGGCGGCGCATTATCCAAGTCCGGCATACATCCCGACAAGATGACTACCGGTATATGCCTGAGATTGGGGTCGGCATTAATTTTTTCTATTACAGTCCGCCCGCTTAAAATAGGCATGTTCAGATCGACAAAGATAATTTCAGGCGCAGGTTTTTGTTTTAACCGTTCAAGTCCCAACAAACCATTCGGCAATGTAATCACTTCATTACCTTCTTCAGTTAGCGCAATCTCAAGAACCAGGGCAATGTTGGGTTCATCTTCCATTACCATAACCAGTGCCATATCAATCCCTCCAGAAATTATCAAGTACAGTATTGTAATATTACCACACGTTTCCTTCGAAAATTGTCGGATCTTGTTACCTTTGTTATTTTTTATTATTTTTTATAAACATTTAGTTTTGCGGCAGGATATAGAGAAACTATGAACTGCGCGGCGGTTTATATATGCCTTGGCGCAGGCAGGCATTGAGATACCTTATCCGAGAAGGGTTCTTTACACACACAAAGAGACCCATTGATAATGATGAAAAGCGACGGCGTAAAGCCGGCGCTTTTCGTTTATACAATTTTAGATACCTGCATATATAACTGTTTTATTCGTAATAATAATTCTGAGCAAGACCATTAAACATTGGAAAGAAGTGACAATAATAAATAATTCAAAAGTGCCCAATAGATTGAGCAAAGAAAAAAGTCCTTATCTATTGCAACACGCTCACAACCCAGTTGACTGGTATCCTTGGAGCAACGAAGCATTTGAAAAGGCAAAGCGGGAAGATAAGCCTGTGTTTCTTTCTATCGGCTATAGCACTTGTCACTGGTGCCATGTGATGGAACGGGAATGCTTCGAGGACGGGGAAGTGGCTCAGGTCCTCAATAGTGGTTACGTCGCAATCAAGGTGGACCGGGAAGAGCGGCCGGACATTGATCACACTTACATGTCGGTATGCCAGGCTATGACCGGCCAAGGCGGCTGGCCCTTAACGGCGCTCATGACGCCCGAGAAAAAACCGTTTTTCGCAGGCACATATTTCCCCAAAAAGGCCCGGCAGGGCATGCCGGGTTTGATGGACATTCTTACCCGGGTTAGGGATAAATGGAAACAGGAACGAGATAAATTTGTATCTGCCGGGGATCAGGTAGCCAGAGCCATCCAGTACCAGACCGGCATGCCGTCCGGGGACAACCCTGGAAAAGAAAATCTTGAAGACATGCTTAAAAAGGCTTTCGTTCAATATAAAAGCCAGTTCGATAAACAGTACGGGGGGTTCGGAACAGCGCCCAGGTTTCCCACACCGCACGCGTTATCGTTTTTATTGCGTTACTGGAAAAGAAACGGGGAAAAAGAAGCCCTGGCCATGGCTGAAAAAACTCTGGAGTCCATGTTCCGGGGAGGGATCTATGATCATATCGGATATGGCTTCTCACGCTACTCCACCGACAAAAAGTGGCTGGTCCCTCATTTCGAGAAGATGCTTTATGACAACGCCTTGTTAGCCATGGCTTATACGGAAGCATACCAGGCCACTGGCCGCGAACTTTATGCCCGGGTTGCCAAAGAGATATTTACCTATGTCCTAAGAGACATGCACTCTCCGGAGGGAGGGTTTTTCTCAGCGGAGGATGCCGATTCCGAGGGTGAAGAAGGTAAATTTTATGTCTGGTCCCCAAGCGAAATCAAGGAAGTCCTTGGAGAAAAGGATGGTGAAATATTCTGCCGGCTATATGACATTACTTCCCATGGCAATTTCGAAGGGCGCAGCATACCGAACCTGATTGCTCAGACGCCGGAAAACGCAGCCGGAGAATTCAACATGCAAGCCAGGGAATTTACTGATTTAACCGACAGGTTGCGGCAAAAAATTTTTGCAGCCCGGGAGAAGCGGGTGCATCCCTATAAAGACGATAAAATACTGACAGCCTGGAACGGGTTGATGATCGCCGCCCTGGCCAAGGGAGCAGCCGTCTTTGGTGAGTCTGTTTACAGCCAAGCCGCCGAACGGGCAGTAAACTTTATTTACAGGAAGCTAAAACGGGAAGACGGCAGGCTGCTGGCCCGCTACCGCGACGGCGAACCAGCCATTCCCGCCTTTCTTGACGATTACGCATTTCTTGCCTGGGGACTGCTGGAGCTGTATGGGGCCACCTTTGAAGCTGATTATTTAGGCAAATCACTTGCATTGACAAAGCAAATGATCAATTTATTCCAGGACAAGCAAAACGAGGGTTTTTATTTTAACGGCGCGGACGCCGAGGAACTCATTACCCGTCCCAAAGAAATATACGACGGCGCCTTGCCGTCAGGCAATTCCGTCGCGTTGGTCAACCTACTGCGCCTGGCCTTGCTGACAGGCGACAATAATCTGACAGAGTTAGCCGAAAAGCAAATAAATGCTTTCGCAAATATAGTTAAAGAACACCCCCGGGGCTATGCGCATTTTTTAATCGGGGCGCACTTCTTCCTCGGCCCCGCGCGGGGGGTAGTGATTGCCGGGGAAGCCGGGGATCCCGGGGTGAAGAGAATGCTGCAGGCGGTACGGCGGCAATTCCTCCCCGACACGGTAATAATTTTTCACCCGGCGGGAGATGCTGATCAAGGGATAGAAACACTGGCGCCTTATACAAAAGAACAACGATCAATTGACGGCATGGCCACCGCTTATGTCTGTCAAAACTATACTTGCCAGTCTCCTGTCACGGATTTTGACAAACTGTCCGGTATGCTCATATAAGGAAAGGGGACACACCTCCCTTTAAAGCCTATCTTTGGGGGTCGGAGGAATGTCCCCAACTTAAGAAAGGAGATAATAACGGGATGTATCAATGGCGGGCCAAATCTATCGAAAAGTTGATGGCTGAAAAAGAAACCAGCCGTCACCGTCTGCCGCGCACTTTGAGCGCTCTTGATCTGGCGGCTTTGGGCATAGGCGCGATCATCGGCACGGGCATTTTTGTGCTAACCGGGGTTGTCTCCGCCAATTACGCCGGCCCAGGCATTGTTCTGTCGTTTGTGCTGGCGGGTATCGCGAGCGGACTTGCCGCGCTGATATACGCGGAGATGGCTTCGATGATTCCGGTGGCCGGCAGCGCTTACACCTTTTCCTATGTGTCGCTGGGTGAAATACTGGCCTGGCTGGTAGGCTGGAATCTCATTCTGGAGTACATTGTTTCCGCAGGCGCCGTGTCAATCGGGTGGAGTTCCTATTTTGTCGATTTGCTGTCTTCCGCCGGGATAGCCCTGCCAACCGCCATTACCAGTTCCCCTTTTAGCGGTGGTATGATCAACTTGCCGGCGGCGCTAATTGTGCTCGTGCTTACAGGACTGATTATTACAGGCGCTCAGCACAGCGCGACAGCGAACAAATTTGTGGTGACAGCCAAACTCGCCGCCATTTTGCTGTTTATCGGCCTGGGTTTCAGACATATCGATCCGGCCAACTGGAAACCTTTTTTACCGTTCGGCACTGCCGGCATCGTGCATGGAGCCGCCATCGTGTTCTTCGCCTATATTGGCTTTGACGCGGTGTCAACGGCGGCGGAAGAAGTTAAGAATCCCCGGCGGGACTTGACCATAGGCATTGTGGCGTCCCTGGTCATAGCCACAGTTCTTTATATCCTTGTTTCTCTGATCCTGACCGGCATGGTTCATTATTCAGCTCTAAACACCGCTTCTCCTGTATCAGCCGCCTTGCTGCGGGTAGGACTGCCGTGGGCGGCCGCTGTTATCTCCGTGGGAGCTTTAGCGGGACTAACCAGTGTTTTGCTTGTCGTCCTTTACGGTCAAAGCCGTATTTTTTTCGCTATGGCCAGGGACGGGCTGCTGCCGCCAATTTTTGACTGGGTTCACCCTCGACTGCACACCCCCCTGTGGGACAGTCTGATTATCGGGCTGGTTGTAGCCGCCATCGGCGCCCTCCTGCCCATTTCCATAGTAGCGGAACTAGCCAATATCGGCACTCTGAGCGCCTTCATCGCCGTATCGGCAGGGCTCCTGGTCCTGCGGGCCAAGCGGCCGGACTTGCCCAGACCTTTCCGGGTCCCATGGGTGCCTGCGCTGCCTGTTATTAGTATCGCCATGTCCACCTACCTGGCATTTAATCTTCCCAACCTTACCAGAATTCGTTTCATTATATGGATTTTCGCCGGATTGTTAGTTTATTTCGCTTACGGATACAAACACAGCAATTTATCCGTAAATGACAACCCGCCTACATCCCTAAAGTTTAAAATACCTAAACCTGCTTTAAAGAAAATCTCCCACCCCACAAGAAAGCGCGATTCATAACTTCTGCACAATGGTATTGCCATCATCAGTTTCGGGAATGGATTTAGGCGCTCTGATATAATTTATTCCCGTCCCGATCAGGATAACTGCGAAAATTATCCGCAAAGCAATTTCCGGCAAACTATGAGCCAAAGAACCGCCAAGAAACGAGCCGATAAGAATGCCCGGGATTAACCCCGGCAATGTCTTCACGCTAACGTTCCCAAACCGCCAGTGGGTGTACGCGCCAACCAAACCGATAGGAATCATAGCCAGAAGAGAACTGCCTTGCGCGGTATATTGGGTAAAGCCGGTGAGCAGCACCATTGCGGGCACCATTATCGAACCCCCTCCGATCCCCAGCATTCCAGAGAGAAAACCGGTAATGCCCCCTGTAAACAAAAGGATAAATACTTTTGTCCATTCTGCTGGAGATCCGGCAATATGAGATGGATAAGACTTCAGCAGCAAAAGCATAGTTACCGCAAACAATAACCAGCCGAACGCTCTTTTAAGTTTCCATTCAGGAAGAGCATTGGCGTAACTAGCCCCTAACCTGGCAGTAAAAACGGCGACAGACACTAAAAGCATAGCAGCCGTCAGATCAACCGAACCTCTTGACATATAAGTAAGAGTTCCCGATACTCCAGTGAAGACAAAAGCAACAAGACATGTACCCTGGGCTTTGCGTTGTTCCATTTTCAAGATACGAACCATCAAGGGAATCATGATCTCGCCACCGCCAAGGCCGACGAGACCTCCAAAAATTCCTGTCGCCAAGCCAATTAGAAAATTCAATATAGCATACCTCCGGATAACTAAACCATCTTTTGATTTAAACAACTATATTACCGTATATTAAAGCTATAACCACCGGGGGTTACGACCGGTGGTTATTAAACGCAGTCTAGTTATCAATAAGGGTTTTTATACTTAGATACAACCGCCACAGCATCCCACGCCAAAAACGAGAAGGATCAAAATCAAAAAGATAATGAACGCTGGGCTGCCAAAACCTGTTCCACAGGCTTGTTCAGCTTTAACCTCGGCCATTAAGGGTACCTCCTTATTATTAAAATTTTAGTTTACTTTACTATATGAAAAGGACAGTAAATGTGTGATCACATAAACCCAGCTTCAGCCCCAATGTACAAAATATCCCACAATTGTGGGATATTCTAAAAAATTTTAAGAAGATGGATCATCTAATGCTAACGATTTGATCGATCAGCGGCTTTAGTTGACAGCTCGTACACTATCCATTCCTTGTATGTAAGAGAAAACATATTTCTATCCAAGAAGGAAATTTTAATTATTGTTCGAATCTATAAATAAAATTTTACCTTTAGGTGTGCAGTGAATGAAAACAACTTTTGTTTTGACATTATTGTTAGCATTTACTGGGTTATCTGTATTATGGGTAATTTTTTTCAAAAAGCCCAAAGATAAGGATACAATTAACAACAATGAAAATCCGGGAAAGAGAAAAGAATATAAAAGGATTCAATCCCTTATCAGGAATATGGAGGAGGAGAATCCAGAACTTATTAAAGATCTGGCGACACAATTAAATGCAGCCGCAAAACTGAAAAGTATTAAAGAATCTCACCCAGATGACATTAATCTGGTACTTAAATATTGGTTATATGATGATTGGTAATAAAAAGCTCCTGCCAGACAGGAGCGCATAAAGAAGATAGGGTATTAAAAAACCAGGGTACCGCATCCCTGGTTTTTTAATAAATAAAATAATCTTCCAGTTTAAATACAGCAGCAACTTACACCAAAAATGAGCAGGATAAAGATTAAAAAGATAATAAACGCTGGGCTGCCAAAACCCGTGCCACAACCTTCCACCGCCGCGCCAGAAGTACCGAATGCCATCCATATCACTCCTATTGTTTTTTATATAATATGCAGGAGAAAATCAATGTGTTAATGGCTGGTTAATACTAAGCTGACATTAAATACAGCCGCAGGAGATGATATATTGCCAATCTATGGTTACCCGACCAAAATAATCAAGTTAAATCCAAAGCCAGCCGGGCATACTCAATATCAGCATTTGTTCAGTGATTTCAAGTTCAATTCCCTCAAGAGTTTCAATCAACTCAAGCAAATCAGCAGGTTTGACAAAAAATGCGTATGCCCCATTATTTACAGCGGCAATGGCAGTACTTAAATCACCGTGGCCTGCGTTAATTATTACTTTCGCTTCCGGATTGAGATAGCGGATCCGCTTTAAAACTTGAATCCCGTTCATGCCCGACATATTCAAATCAGTAATGACAACGTCATATTGATTTTGCCCGTATGCCTCCATGGCTTCCCCGGGAAATGTGAATTTATCGCACCAGTGCCCGGCAGACTCTAGCGCGTTGACCAGGCTGTCCAAACAATCCTCATCATCATCTATTAATAAGATATTCATACTCTCTGCCTCCTGATTGTTGAGAGTTCCTATAACTTTATATTAACAATTCAATGTGTCAATTTTATGCAGATCCTATGAACATTTTATGAATTTATAAAAATCAAAAAAAGATCTTGGGGTACTAAATGGGTACAAAAAGCCCTCCAAAGTATAGATCCTTGGAGGGCTTGATTTCATTGGAGCGGGTGAAGGGGATCGAACCCTCAACCCTCAGCTTGGGAATTTGAGGAAACAAGAAAAATGTAAGAGTCACAAACGGAAAACACCTTAAATAACGCGGTTTTACGGGTTCTATGAACGCAATGTAAAACTCAGTATAAAAGCAAAAATTAAATCGCATTGTCGTCACAGTTGTCGTCAGAACAATTGTTTGCATGCTTAAATTCATATATTAACGATGGTGATGATAAAATCCAGTTAAATAATGAAAGAGGGGGAACCCCCTCTTCTTATTTATGCGTGAAAGAAATTATTATTTAGAAACAAGTTCTAATTTAGTGTCTAGAGCATCGGCGATTTTAACCAGGTTCTTGTAATTCGGAGGGTATTCCCTTTTTTCTATACGGGATACCATCTGTTGGGTCAAGCCGGATTTATCAGCAACGTCTTTCTGCGTCAAACCTTTTGCTTTCCTGGTTTTAATTATTTGAGCAATTAAATCAAGCTCTGCACTTGCTTCCCGGAACGCTTCTTTAAATTCCGGGTCTTTTTCACTTTTTTCTTTAATTATTCTGTTAATGTCTATCTCCTTGAACGGCATCACAACCACTCCTTTATATTTCTAACTTAATACTTCCTTCATCCTTTTTTCAGCCGTTTCAATCTCGAATAACTCTGCTTTTCCTTTCTGTTTTTTACAAGCGTGAAGCAGATAAACGCTTCCCTGTTCCACCACAACGTAAAAAATCCGGTTTTTCGCGTGAAATTTAATCTCCCATAACTTACCTTTAATTTGCCTTGTAGTTAGGCCCTCCAGAGCGTCAAATCCCTGCTTTGAAAGCCTTTTGATTATAGCATATCCGAGCGCTGATTCGTCCTTGGGTAAGCTGTCCAGGTATTCAAGAATTAAATCTTTACCTCCGCTTGTGTGATAGGTAAATACTCTCATTGGGTAGCCTCATAATATATTATATTTTTAATCCAATAAAAGTATACATCATTCATGATGTAAATTCAATAAATATTGCGCTAATTATATGAACTATTTCGCTAAAACGCTTTGCTAGGCCCGATTGTGCCGGTCTGGTACGTAGCGGCCGGCTCTGGAAGCAAGACCATGGTTTAGAAAACAGGATAAAAAAACCACTTACGGAAAACCGTAAATGACTGTTTATTTGGGGCTGGGATAACAATGTTTCTCTCTTTTACCGTGAATCCTCACTATAAATTAAACGGTAGACTTTTATGACGAAGTGCATCTGGATCTAGCGTAGCTCAGTCAGGCCATTCTATGGTCCTGCCCGACACATACACTTATTTAAATAACCCAGGGGCATATCTACTGTCACAGTTCAATGGATGGAAAAAAGAATGCTCCAGCAAAGTTATCCGAAATCTTATACCTTTGAAAGTTAATCTTAGCCTCCACAGCTTAAATTACTTAATTGCACCAAAAGAGGTTTATATTATTGTCTAATCTTAAGGTATGGGAAAAGCGAGTAACTTGTATTATAACCATTGACGATCTAGAAGAAAAGGAATTGGCTTCCCGTTTCAATAAGGATTTATTAGTTTACTGTAAGTAGTACCAAAGATTGAAAAACGGGTATTGTTTGACATACTTTATATAATTAATGCGCTTTATGGCAATAATTCGGGGAAATGTTTCAAACTTGGCCTATGCTATGGTTATCTTCTTCCGCCACTATAGCGGATTTTCTTTTTCAAAGAGACTAAGATTAACCTCTCAAAGTTGCAGGAACGAGTATCGAAGTACCAATAATTATTACTTTTATTAAATACAGCTTCTATACCGACAGAGTCATTTACTTGCTCTGGCCGGGCTACATCCTTTTGATCTAGGGAGATATGCCAATCGGATTATTCCTCATTATGTTACTTATTGTATATTGACTTATTGTATTCGAGTCTAAATAATATATTCTGAGGTGTAATAAATGGATGCGTTAAAAGTCTTTGCCAGGAACTTACGAAAATATAGAAATCAAATAGGGTTATCACAAGAAAGTTTCGCTGAAAAAGCAGGCCTTCATAGAACTTATATAAGCGCCATAGAGTGTGGTAAAAGAAGTATCGCATTGGAGAATATTCAAAAAATAGCTAATGCTCTGGGAATTGACACATATTTACTATTTGTAGATGAATCACATGATGGTGAATTGCTGGGGAAAAGGGGTGCTGAATAATGCCAACGCCTTGTGTTGCAGTTGATTTATTTTGCGGGATTGGAGGTCTCACAAAAGGTTTGGCATTATCTGGAATAAATGTTGTTGCTGGAACGTTCAGCATATGAAAATAGAATTCAACTAATTATTGAAAGTATAATTACAAATAGTCCGATTGTTCTTACAAAAAAAACTCTTGATATAAGCGGTAATTTGGATGCGAAAAAAATTAAAGCTATTTGCGATAAGCATAGAATACGGTATACCTTGCAGAATAAAGGTGTTTCCCTTGAAAAAGTAAAAAATTTTAGAAACGATTTGGCACACGGTGATGTTTCGTTTAGTGAATGTGCAAGGGATTTAACTATTGATGATTTAGAAACAATTAAGGATGAAGTATTGATTTTTTTAGATGATATACTTCAAGGAATGAAACGTTATTATGACGGGAAACTTTATAAAATAAGTTAGCTTTATTTTAATTTAGACTTAATAGAATTAATTCATATAAAATTGTAATTATATTTACCAAGAGGATATTATGGCAGATATATTTGATAAAGAAATGCGTTCTATTGTAATGAAAAAAGTTAGAACCAAAGGGAATAAATCAACAGAGTTAAAGTTAATTTCTTTGTTTAAAAAATACGACATTAAAGGATGGCGAAGAGGTTATCCTGTGAAGGGTCATCCTGATTTTGTGTTTTTACAAGCCAGGGTTGCAATTTTTGTTGATGGCTGTTTTTGGCATGGCCACGACTGTAGGAATACACGTCCAAAAGAAAACGAGGAATATTGGACAAAGAAAAGAAAGTGTAATAAAAAGCATGACCAAGAAATAACGGAATATTTTCGAAAACGTGGATGGAATGTCATTAGAGTCTGGGAGTGTGAATTAAAAAGTGTAACATTACCAAGCAAATTGGACTTCTTATTAGTTTAAACCTCACCACTAGCGTATAACCGACCCAACAGGCACCAGATCGTTCATTATTATTTCCCTTAGCTGAATTGTAGCGTCAAGTCAGACTCAGATGCAATGAAATAACTAGCGTTCCATACCAATTATTGTCCCCTAGGAGCAGGATTATATCCCTACGTCTCTGGCCAGGCCGGAATCAAGCCATCACAATCCAGTAGATTCATTAAACCTCCCCCATCTCCACTGCCTCCGCCATCGTTCTGCTGTCCAGTTTCATATATAGATTGATGCATATTAATACTGGAATAGCCCAAAACTTGTGCAACTATGCCACCGGCTTTGCAAGCTCGGCCGATCACCATCCGGGCTATGATCTAAATTAAGAAGATTGTTAATCTTCTCAAAGAGAATCCACTGCAGCTACTAATGAATGAAGGTGTGGCTTTAGTGTAGATTGCTGTAATATTAATGTTTTTTCATGGCCAAGTAGTGCCTGAACTTCAACCAGGCTACGATCGTTCTCCAGCATCCTGGTAGCAAAGGTATGGCGATTATGGAGAGCTCCCCACAATCGCCATACCTTTGCTACCAGACTATTGGACTATTGGAATTGGGGGAAGATTTACGAGTAATTCAGGAGCTTTTAGGGCACGCAAAAATGGGCACCACGGCGGATATTTATGCAGATGTGGTTGAAAAGTTAAATTAAAGAGGCGGGCGGTTTGATGTTTTGGGCACCGAAATCAAAAATGAAGTGCCACAGGCACCAAAAAGCCCTCAGAAGGATTAAGTAGAACCTCTGAGGGCTTGGATTTCATTGGAGCGGGTGAAGGGGATCGAACCCTCAACCCTCAGCTTGGGAAGCTGATGCTCTACCATTGAGCTACACCCGCAAATGGTGACCCCACCGGGATTCGAACCCGGGTTACCGCCGTGAAAGGGCGGTGTCTTAGGCCGCTTGACCATGGGGCCGTTTTGGTGGTTGGTGGTGAGTGGTTGATAGTTGGGTTTTCGTAGGAATTCGGCTAAGCCGAATTCCATCTAAACCAACTACTAACAACCAACCACTATAAACTAAATTGGTGAGCCATGGTGGACTCGAACCACCGACACCCTGATTAAAAGTCAGGTGCTCTACCGTCTGAGCTAATGGCCCAAAAGCCTTACATTTAGATATGTTACTATAACAGCGTTACAGTGTCAACAGTGAAACTAATATTTTCGCAACATACATAATGCTAAAGTTCGGCAGTCAATATGGTCTGGGTGCGTTTGCTCCCAACGCCGATGAGAGCGATAGGCGCACCGGCAACCTCGCTGATGCGTTCCAGGTACTTTCTAGCATTAATTGGAAGGTCCTCCAACTTCCCCGCCGTGGTAATATCTTCCTGCCAACCCGGCATTTCCTCATAAACCGGCACACATTCCCCTAACACCTTAAGACTGGCCGGAAAATCAGTCAAAACATCTCCCCGGTATCGATAACCTGTACATATTCTTACCTTATCCAAACCACTTAAAACATCAAGTTTAGTGATGGCAAGATAATCTAAACCATTAATCCGTACGGCATAACGGGCGATCACCCCGTCAAACCAGCCGCAGCGGCGCGGCCTGCCGGTCGTAGTTCCGTACTCGCCGCCCTTGTCCCGCATAAATACGCCTACTTCGTCATTGAGCTCGGTTGGGAAAGGTCCTTCACCCACCCGGGTGGTATAAGCTTTTACCACACCAAGCACACGGTCAATTTTGGTCGGGCCGATGCCCGCGCCGATGCAGGCCGCCCCGGCGGTTGGGTTTGAAGAAGTAACAAAGGGATACGTGCCGTAGTCAATGTCAAGCAGGGTTCCCTGCGCCCCTTCAAAAAGTATGCTTTTCCCTTGTTTAATGGCATCGTTAACAATAACCGGCACGTCCGCCACGTATTTCCTGAGAGTATCCGCATAACCTTTGTACGTTTCCAATACAGTTTTGTAATCCACACCTTCGCTATCATAAACCCTGGTTAACATACGGTTCTTAATTTCCACATTCCGTTCCAGCAAAACCGCCAATTCATCCGGATCGATCAAATCAATCATTCTGATCCCTATTCGCGCGGATTTATCCATATATGCCGGGCCGATTCCGCGGCTGGTAGTGCCGATCTTATTCTTGCCCTTACTTGCTTCCTCTGCCTGGTCCTGGAGTTGATGATAGGGGAAAATAACGTGAGCTTGCTGGCTGATTTTTAAATTTGCCGCGCTGATCCCATTACTCTCCAATGTTTCCAGCTCTTTAATCAACACCGCCGGGTCAATCACCACACCACTGCCGATAATACAGGTTTTATCCCGGTATAAAATGCCTGACGGAATTAAATGCAGCTTATAGACTTTGTCGTCGACAACCACCGTGTGCCCGGCGTTGTTGCCTCCCTGATAGCGCACAATCACATCAGCTTTTTCAGCCAGAAAATCAGTAACCTTTCCTTTACCTTCGTCCCCCCACTGAGTGCCGATAAGAACAACAGTAGACATTGGCAACCCCCTAAATCCGATTTATTATTTCCCTTGCCGCCAGAACTCCTGCCGCTGAAGCTTGGGCCAACCCTCTGGTAATACCTGCCCCGTCCCCGGCGGCAAAAAGATTTTTAACCTCAGTTTCAAGGCAGTTGGACAGTGCCAGGCGGGAAGAATAAAACTTAACCTCGACACCGTACAGCAGCGTATAGCGCGAGTAAACTCCCGGCGCAATCTGATTGAGCGCTTTGAGCATTTCAACGATCCCCATCAAGTGCCGGTAAGGAAATACCAGACTCAAATCACCAGGGGTTGCTTCAGCCAGCGTCGGCATGGTCATACACTTGGCCAGCCTATCCTTGGTAGACCGGCGGCCGGCCACCAGGTCGCCCAAACTCTGAATGATCACACCGCCCCCCAGCAAATTGGCCAGACTGGAAATATATCTGCCGTAAGCGATCGGCTCTTTAAATGGTTGAGTAAAATTCTTGCTGACCAGCACGGCAAAATTCGTGTTCTCAGTTTTGTTAAAAGCATGGCTGTGGCCGTTGACCGTAACCAGCCCGTCGTTATTTTCCAGAACCACTTCCCCGTTCGGGTTCATACAAAAAGTGCGCACTCTATCGCTAAACGTTTTAGAATAATATAATAACTTAACTTCGTAAAAAATCCGGGTGAGGTGCTCCATTACCGCGGCGGGCAATTCCACACGGACGCCGATGTCCACCGGATTCACCGACATCTTCAGTCCAAGCTGCTGTGCCACCCGCTTAAGCCAATCCGCCCCTTCCCGGCCCGGCGCCAGGATTACGCAGTTAGCATGGTAAACCTTACCCTCCTGGGTAACAATCCCCTGGGCAACCTGGTCTTTTACCAATACTTCCTCTACTTGACAGGAAGTTAGCACATCCACACCCCGGGCAACAAGAAACTCTTGCATCCGCTGAAGAATTTCGCTGGTGCGGCCGGTACCCATATGCCTGATCCGGACCGGCAGCAGCTTCAATTCAGAAAGCACCGCGCGCCGCTGCATTTCCTGGATCTCTTCCTCATGCTCCATGCCGAAAACTTGCTCAGGCGCTCCAAAATGGAGATACTCCCGGTCGATATAATCAATTAAGTCCGCCAGGTTCTTTTCTCCGGTATACAGTCCCAGGTTGCCGCCAACCTCTGTGGACAGGGTAAGCTTGCCGTCACTGAAGGCGCCGGCTCCCCCCCAGCCGCAGACAGTAGAGCAAGGCTGGCATTTGAAGCACGCGGCGTTTCGCTCGCGGGCGACACATACGCGCTTTTCAATTTCCCGGCCTTTTTCGACAATTAATATTTTTAGGCCGGCCTTTGCCTTGACGAGTTCAAGAGCGGCAAAAATACCGGCCGGTCCTGCACCGACAATGATTATATCATACTGTTTAACCAAAAAACTTCCTCCAGATATTTCACTGCAAGTAATTTGCATTTATTGTTAGCCAGTCGGCATAAAAATAACCCAAACAACAAACATTTACCAGTTGCTATTTGAGTCTCCCACAATTTGCCGGGTGAAATTAACTTAGTTTCCTTTTCCGGTCAACATTAATATTTTAATGAACAACATCTCCGGTGTCAATAAGATAATAAACAGATATTACGGCTGGTATTCATCAGCGTTTTTCAATAATGGAACAAACTTGGTCAGCTCTTTCAGAAAACCCAGTTCAACCGTTCCCACCGGGCCGTTGCGGTGTTTTGAAATAATAATTTCCGCGATCCCTTTCTTCTCCGAATCAGGATTGTAGTATTCATCCCGGTAAATAAACATCACCAGATCAGCGTCTTGCTCCAGCGCGCCGGACTCCCTCAAATCTGACATAATCGGACGCTTGTCCTGCCGCTGTTCCACCGCCCGGCTGAGCTGCGCCAAAGCCAACACAGGCACGTTCAACTCTTTGGCCAGACCTTTCAGAGCGCGGGATATATCCGCAATTTCTTGCTGGCGGTTTTCCGAACGACGGGTACCCTGCATCAACTGCAGGTAATCGATAATAATCAAGCCCAACCCCTTTTCAACCTGGAGCTGCCGGGCCTTGGCACGGATCTGCCTTATAGTGATGGCAGGCGTATCATCTATAAATATGGGCGCCTTGGCCAGCTTGCCGGCAACATCGTGCAGGGCCTGCCAGTCTCCTTCCTCAAGTGAACCGTTGCGCAAGCGCTGCTGGTCGATCTTGGCCTCGGCGCAGAGGATGCGCTGGACCAGCTGCTCCTTGGACATTTCCAGGCTGAAAATAGCTGCCGGAACGTTATGTTTTAAGGCGGCGCTATAGCCTATGCACATGCCCAGGCTGGTTTTGCCCATACTGGGCCGGCCCGCCAGAATAACCAGGTCACTGGGCTGCAGCCCGTGGCATATTTTGTCCAGGTCGCTGAAAGAAGTAGGCACACCGGTAATACTGTCCCTGTTGTTATAAAGAAATTCCATATGTGTCAACGTATCCAGCAAAATATCCTTGATCGAAAAAAAAGCCCCCGTCACGCGCTTGCTGCCCAGTTCCATGATCATCCGCTCGGCCTCGGCAATAAGCTTTTCCGGCTCCTCACTTTCGTCGTAACCCATGCCGGCGATCCGGGTGGAGAGCTGGATCAAAGTGCGCAGCAGCGACTTTTCCTCGACAATACGCGCGTAATACTCAACATTGGCGGCAATGGGGGCCATTTCCGCCAGCGAGGCAATATATGCCACACCGCCGGATTTTTCCAGATTCCCTTGCTGCCGGAGTTGTTCCGACACGGTAATCAAGTCAACCGGTCTGCTGTTCTCATTTAATGCAAGCATTGCCTCATAAATCAATCTATGGTCTTCCCGGTAAAAGTCATCGGGCTGCACCAGTTTCATCGCTTTATAAACAGCTTCCCGGTCAAGAAGAATAGCGCCAAGCACAGACTGCTCGGCGTCAATGTTCTGGGGGGGGATTTTATCCAACAGCTTGAATCACCTACTATCATTAGTAAACACTGTCTAACTGACTAAAACATCAATATCCGCGGATTGGAAAACATAACTCATGATCTCTTCCACCGAACTAACCGGGATCACCTGGATTCCCCTTAAATCTGCGGGAATATCTTTTTCATTTTCAGTCGGAACCAGAACAGTTTTGATACCTGCCTGCCTGGCGCCGTATATTTTTTCAAAAACGCCGCCTACGGCGCGGACTTTGCCCTGAATGGAAACCTCACCGGTTACGGCGACATCCTGGGGTATGGAACGGCCTTGGATCGCGCTCAAGATAGCCAGGAAAATAGCCACGCCCGCTGAAGGGCCGTCAATCCGGCCACCCCCGACTATATTTACATGCACGTCATAATTTGTCAAATCCTCACCCGTCAACTTGCGGATCACTGAAGCGGCGTTAAAAACCGAATCCTTGGCCATACTGCCGGCTGTATCATTAAAACGGATAGCTCCCTGTCCCTGATTGCGGGCGGGAAAAGCCACCGCTTCGATCTCCAGAACGGAACCCAGAAAGCCCAATACGCCAAGACCGAAAATTTTCCCCACTTCCCGCTGGGAGGAAGCCTTACGGGTTACATGCGGACTTAACCGGCTAACTCGCGCCACTTCCAGGACATCCTCGGCGGTGATCACCGGGATGGTACCCTCCCGCTCGCTGCGGTAGCAAGATAACCCGAAAGCGTCGGACAGGATATTAATGGCCTTGCGGCCTTCAATTGTATATTCACTGATAATTTCCGGGACCTGCCCGTCCATCTCCACATCCAGCTTGACAGCCGCCTGTACGAGTATCTCTTGAATATCTTTGGGAGTAAGCGGCTCAAAATAAATCTCCGCGCAGCGGGAACGAATGGCCGGGTTAATGTCAAGCGGGTCGCGCGTTGTGGCGCCGATCAAAATAAAGTCCGCAGGGGCGCCTTCTTCAAAGATCTTTTTAATATATTGAGGGATATTGTTTTCGTGCGCGTCATAATAAGAGGATTCAAAAAAGACCCTCTTATCTTCCAGTACTTTAAGCAGTTTATTTTGTAAAACCGGATCCATCTCACCAACTTCATCAATAAACAGCACACCACCGTGGGCATCGGTAACCAGACCCAGTTTGGGCTCGGGTATGCCTGTTTCCGCCAGATCCCGCTTGGCTCCCTGGTAAATTGGATCGTGCACCGAGCCGAGGAGCGGGTTGGTCACTTCCCGTGGGTCCCAGCGCAATGTTGTCCCGTTAACTTCTATAAAAGGCGCATCCTTGGCAAAAGGTGTTTTCCCCGCCTGTTTTGCCGCTTCCAACGCCAGGCGGGCTGCCGTCGTCTTTCCCACACCAGGCGGCCCGTATAAAATAATATGTTGCGGATAAGGAGAGGACAACTTGGCCAGTAATGCCTTGACTGCCCGGTCTTGACCGACAATTTCTCCAAATGAAGCCGGGCGCAAAAAATCCATAGCCGAACTGGACAGCTTTTTATGCTCCAGCTTTTCCAGCACAGCCAACTTTTTCAACGTTTGGGCATTTTCAGGCCCGGCATTGTCTTTCAGCACTTGTGCTTTTATTTCTTTAATATAATCTTCATGCCTCTGCTGGAGTCTCTCACTAACTTTTCTTTCCAGCTGATCCTCTACCGTCCGGCGGGCAATACCGTCAGCGATTTCCTCCTCAATCTGCTCCAGAATTCGTGGGATATCCACCAGCGCGGGCGGGCTTTCATAAGTCGGATCCTCGAATACCAGTTTCTGAAGGGCCAGCACTCTCTCCTCTAATTTTTCAGAGCGCATCAACTGCAACGCTTCCAGCTTACCCGCACGCAGCACTAGCTTATCTGAACCATGCAGGTTGGATAAAAGGTCATACAGCACAGTTACCTGACGTTTTAACTGAGCGTATCTTTTATGTTTACCCTTCAGTTTACTGGAAGCATCATTTTTTGAACCCCCGATACACCTTTCGAGGAATGCTTTCATCTTCTGCTCCTTCCTGATGTGGTGTTATTGTATTATTCTCCAACCACTTCCACCAAGATCTCAGCCTGAACAACAGGATGCAGCTTGGCGGCAACCGGGTAACTCCCCAATTGTTTAATCGGTTCTTTGATCACTAGTTTCTTTTTGTCCAATTCAATCTTGTGCTGGTCAGCCAGAGCATCGGCGACATCCTTATTATTGACCGACCCAAAAAGCTTACCCGCCTCGCCGGTTTTAGTTTTAACGACAACAGTAAGATTGTTCAAGCGCTTTGCCAGTTCTCTGGCCGCTTGCTCAATCTTCCGCTCTTTTACTTCAGTGGCCTGCCTGCGATCAGCCATCTCCTTCATTCTTCCTTTAGAAGCCTCACCGGCCAATCCGCGGGGAAACAAGTAATTTCTGGCGTATCCCTCGGCGACATTGATCACATCCCCACGCTTACCCTGACCAGCCACATCTTTAAGTAAAATAACTTTCATCTTGCGCCTCCCCGTAAGTTGGTCTCAATTAAGGAAAGGGGACACACCTCTATTTAATGCCTTAGCTTTGGGGCTGAGGAATGTCCCCAACGAGTTCATTTCAGGTCCGGCAACCGCCGGAAGTTTATCAAGGGGTCAGTTGCCCCTAACAATAATAATACCGTAACGCTAAAGGGAAGGTACGAAAAAGCCAGAATAAGAATAATGATTTTCAGCGGCAGCGCCAGGTTAATCTTCCGGTAATAAAAGACTGCCACGGATAGTCCCATAATCAGGTACAGAATTAACAGGACAAACAAAATATTTTTACCTGTCTTCGCCAGCGACAAGCTGAACTGGTCACCCAGCAAGGTAAGTCCCAGGCCGGCGATTAATCCCCAGATACTATACCACGGCAAATATATGGCGGAAAATAAAGGAGCCTGGGGAATCTTGAACTTCAGGCGCTCCAGAACTATACTTGACAGAATGTACGTCAGCGTGGCGGAAATTGCCGATGAAACAACTATCTGACCGGGAATATAGAATTCAAGAAGACCGACCCAATCATTAAAATTCGCCTGTTTTTCAGGATACATACTTTCTAATGCTTGCATTTGCTGGTTCATTGCCATCCACTGCTGCTCCAGCAAACGGCGTTTTTCCTGCCCCAGCACCAGGGGGTTTTCACCGGTCAGGGTATACATCAGCGTCACCGATACCACCGTCAGCACAACCGCCGCCAATAGGGAGACAACAAGACTTTTGCCGGAAGAAACATAATTCTTGAAAAGCATCCCGTACACAATTCCCAGAAGTCCGTATTGAATGATCATGATCAGCGCCGCGGCCGGCTCATGTCCGGCAAACAGCATTATAAAACCGGCTGTGGCCAGGGCCAGAATACCATACCTGGCATCAAGACGCAGCACCAAAAGTATTGCCGGAAGCGGCATTAGGATAATTGCCGGAAAATTAACTATAGGAATAAAAACTCCTGCCAGTCCGGTAACAGCGATAAGCGCGGTATAAACAATCCATTCCAACAGGCCCCCGGTTTTTTCGCCGGCTGCCAAGGGATCACCTCTTTTTATCAACCAGGTAATTTAATAGATTGGAAATGTCTCCGTACCATTTTTCCACTTCGTGGTTCTCATCGATACCCTGGCGCAGTTTGGATTCTATCTTCAAATCAAGGCGGGGAAAATTGATCCCCAGCCGCCTGCCCAAGACATAACAGGTAATCACCAGGCTGGCCAGCGCATCAAGGATCAACTCTTCACTACCCCTGAGCATTGATTTAAAAAGCGCTGAAAGGGAGGTGAGCAGGTCGGCTTTCAACCACTCTATAACCTTAATATTCTTGGCAATGCCGCCCTCTTGGCCGCCGGTAATCATTTTATGTCCTCCCGAAATGGGTAATACTCAGTAGTCAGTAGTCAGAATAAGAAAATGGTTTATTGTCTCAAGATATTCTGAATTCCGACTCCTGAATTCTGAGTACCAGAATAATAACTTTTATATTCTATGTAACCGGTTTCTTTTCCTCCCTCGCTTTATAACGAATCGTTTGTTATTTGTTCCCCTAATTGTTATACGTTTGGTGACCCTGGGGCAGTCATGCGCGGCTCAAGTTTGGCCTATATAACAATAAAGGGGAGCTTTTTGGCTCCCCATGCTGTCATTCTGCGGTATAAGGCAGAAGGGCGATATAGCGTGCCCTTTTTATTGCCGTTGTCAACAACCGCTGATGCTTGGCGCAGTTGCCTGATATCCGACGGGGCAAGATTTTTCCCCGCTCGGTAACATACTTTTTAAGACGCGGCACATCCTTATAATCAATGGCCGCCATTTTGTCCACACAAAAGCTGCAAATCCGCTTTTTGCCCCTGCGGCCTCTTTCACGTTTCAATAAAATTCCTCCTTAAACCGGCGACCTAATAACGGCTGCCTGTTGTTTTAAAACGGAATGTCATCTTCATTAAATCCTATCTCGCTGCCGTACCCCTGATTTTCACCGGCAACTGCCCCGCTCTCTTTAGCACGGTCAAGGAAACGCACGTTTTCAGCCACCACTTCGGCAGCTTTCCTGCGTATGCCCTGGCTATCGTCATAAGAGCGAATCTGCAGCCTGCCTTCGACCGCGACCAACCTGCCTTTGCCAAGATAATTGGCGCAAGTTTCGGCTTGTTTCTGCCAAACAACAATATCAATAAAGTCAGCTTCTTTTTCCCGATCCTTTGAAAAGCGCCGGTCAACCGCCAGGGTAAACTTCGCCACGGCAATCCCGCTCGTGGTATAACGCAGATCAGGCTCTTTGGTCAGCCTGCCGATTAAGATTACTTTATTTAGCATATTCCCACCGTCCCGGTCTTCTTTCCCCGGCAAACCCGGAGCTGGATTTATTCTTCTTCGCGGACAATGATATGCCTAAGCACTTCATCCGTAATCTTAAACACACGGTCAAGTTCAGAGGACACTTTGGATTCGGCGTTAATATGGAGTATGACATAAAAGCCTTCCCTGAAGTCTTTCACCTCAAAGGCCAGCCTGCGCTTACCCCATTTATCCACTTTAAGTACCTCGCCGCCTTGACTCTCGATCAAGTCTTTGAATTTATCAATGACCGCCGTGCTCTTATCTTCGTCCAGATCAGGACGGATAATAAAGACTACCTCGTACTTGCGCAAACCATTCACCTCCTCCCTATGGACTATGGCCCTACCTCACAGTAGAGCAGGGTGGAACGTCAAAATCCATATTTTGACCTGTAAATTATAACACAATGCTATTTATTTGACAAGAATAAACGAATGACTTGTGAACTTGCAACGCTCCTCATGTTCGTCACTACTGATCGCTTTTTGCAGTGCCCGGCGCTCCGGACGGGCTGTATTGGGTCATGGCCGACAAGCCGGATATCGTACCCAACCCCATGGTTTCCACTACCGAACTTGGCACAACCACCAGAGCGCCCTTCTCCTTCAACCCCTCGTAGAGTATGTTCATGGCCCTTAGCTGCAGCGCGACGGGGCTACTTTCATATGTCTTGGCGGCTTCGGCGAATTTCTCAGCGATCTCCGTTTCCGCGGTTCCCAGGATAATCCTGGCCTTGCGCTCCCTTTCAGCCTGGGCTTCCCGGGACATGGCGTCCTGAAGGTTGGCCGGTATAATCACGTCGCGTATCTCTACCGACTGAACCGAAATACCCCACGGCTCGGTACGCTGGTCAATAACTCTCTTCAGTTCTTCGTCTATCTGGTCCCGGCCAGCCAGCATTTCAGAAAGAAGCGTCTTGCCGATTAGGTCCCTTAAGGCGGTCTGCGCCGCCCAGGATACGGCATCCTTATAGTTTTCAACTTCTAGAGCCGCCTTCTCCGCGTCCCAGACCATCCAAAAAAGGACAGCGTCCACATCAACCGGAACCGTATCCTTGGTCAGAGTTTGTTCAGCGTTAAAAGGATTAGCGATCACCCGCTGGTCCACCCATGATGAAACAGAGTCGATAACCGGGATGATTAAAAACAATCCCGGCCCCGCCAGGCCTTTGAATTTACCCAGCCTGAGGATAACGGCTTTCTCCCACTGCCTGGCGACCTTGACCGCGGACGAGATTATTAAGGCGGCAATAACCGAAATCACCGACACGGCAGTGCTGTTGAGAGCGGAGCCGGCAATGAAACCCAAAACAGCGATGACAACAAATAATAACACCGCAACAGAATTTACCCTTGGTTCCGGGGCCCGCGTTTTTTCTTTTGACCGCATTTTTAAAAGCTCCTTTCTTTTATTAACCCTATTGTTTATTGTTTATTGTTTATTCTTTATCCTTTTTTCCAACTCCGTTAGTAATAACTCCGGCGCAAATCCCCGTGACGCGCATTCAATGAGCAGCGTATCGATTAAATCTTGCAAGCTCTTCTCCCTGTCATCAGCCTTTATTTCCGTTATCTCCCTGACAAAGGTTCCTTTACCCTGGCGGGTCGCCAGAAATCCTTCACTCTCTAATTCGGAGTAAACACGGGCTACCGTGTTGGCATTAATCCGCAAGTCCACGGCCATCTGGCGCACCGTCGGCAATTGGGCTCCGGGCGGGTATTTGCCTGTGGCCACCGCCAGTTTAATCTTCTCTTTCAGTTGAATATAGATTGGTATGCCACTCTTTAAATCTAAATCAAACAGCAAATAGCAAACACCTCCCAACGAACATTATACTATTATATTAGTACAATAATACAAATAGATCAATATATATTTCCCAAAAAATTAATTTGACTCCTGTGCTGGCCGCACAACTTCCTTTACCGATTTTTCAAATTTAGGGCGCGGCAGCAGCAATACCCTTCCACACTTCAAGCATTTTATCCGGAAATCCACTCCTGTGCGCATGACCTCCCACAAGTCACTGCCGCATGGATGCGCTTTTCTGGTCTTGATTACGTCGCCAACCGAAAACTTTTGCAAGCTTCTAACCTCCCCGGATACCCTTTTTGTTATGCTTTAAATATCCTAATTAATTCGAATAAATATTATTATAAAAATCTATTATCAAAAAATAATAGAATATTCAATAAATAATAACGTGCAATATTATAGCGTAAGACTATTTTCGACCGTCTTACGCTATAAATCATACAGTTTGCCAAGCTATTTATCAAACAATTTGCTTACTGAAAGATCCTCGTGGATTCTGATGATTGCCTCGCCCAATAACGGCGCCACGGAAAGAATCTTAATTTTATCAATTAACTTTTCTTTCGGTACCGGTATAGTGTTGGTAATCACCACTTCTTTTATCGGCGATTCCTCCAGCCGCTCGAGCGCCGGGCCTGATAAAACACCGTGAGTACAGCAGACATATATGTCATTAACGCCCCATTTTTTCAATGCGGCGGCCCCTAAGGTAATTGTACCGGCAGTGTCGATGATGTCGTCAACCATAATCACAGTCTTGCCGTGGATGGCGCCGATAATATTAGTGATTTCCACCATATTGGGTTCCGGCCGGCGCTTGTCGATGATGGCGATGGGCGCGCCGATACGCTCGGCTAAATCCCTGGCGCGGGTGACCCCGCCCAGGTCGGGTGACACCACTACGACATTCTCCAGTTTAGCCTGTAAAAAATATTCAGCCAGGATCGGCACTCCCGGCAAATGATCCACCGGTATGTCAAAAAACCCCTGAATCTGGCCGGCATGCAGGTCCATGGTGAGAACCCGCCTGGCCCCGCTGGCAGTAAGTATATTAGCAACCAGTTTCGAGGTAATCGGATCACGCGCCCTTGTTTTCCGGTCCTGCCGGGCGTACCCGTAGTAAGGCATCACTGCCGTAATGCGCCTGGCGGAGGCTCGCCGGACGGCATCGATCATAATCAGAAGCTCCATCAGGTTTTCGTTAACCGGTGTGCTGGTGGGCTGGATCACAAAAACATCCGCCCCCCTGACACTCTCATCAATCCTGACTTGCACTTCCCCGTCACTGAAATGCGTAACTTTTGACGCCCCGATAGTGACGCCAAGATACTGGCAAATTTCTTCAGCCAGTTCAGTGTTGGCGTTGCCGGTGAAAATCTTTAGATTCTTGTAACGCGATGACATCCTGCCAGACCCCCAAATCTTTTATCAAGGATTTAAAATATTACTAATCCTTAGCTAAAAATTTTAGCTAATCTTTTATTTTCTTCCTATCAGCCCAGTTCTTTATTGCTGTCTGTTTCGCCCGCTCAATACCCAGGGCGCCGGCGGGTATATCCTTGGTAATCGTAGAACCCGCGCCGGTAATAGCCTTGTCCCCCACCTCCACCGGCGCCACCAGATTAGTGTTGCTGCCGATAAAAGCCCCGTCGCCAATACGTGTGGTCCATTTATTGCGGCCATCGTAGTTGCAGGTAATAGTACCCGCTCCCACATTTACTTTTTTGCCAATCACAGCGTCCCCCACGTAGCTTAGATGGGGAACCTTGCTGCCATCCCCTATGTTAGACTTCTTTATTTCCACAAAATCGCCCACCTTGACACTCCGGCCCAGGGTAGTGTCAGGGCGCAAGTAGGCAAACGGGCCGATATTACAATTATCCCCAATACTACTGTCCAATACAATTGAATTTTGGATGGTAACCTGGTTGCCCACGGTGGCGTTAACCAGGCGCGAACCGGGACCAATCACACAATCTTCACCAATTACCGTGTCACCTTCGATGATAGTGAAAGGGTGAATAACCGTGTCGCGTCCCACCCTAGCCTTCCGGCTAACAAAAGTTGAGAGCGGGTCAATTACTGTAACCCCGGCTCTCATCATTTCATCCAGCACTCGCCTGCGCATATATTGTTCTGCTTCAGCCAACTGCACACGGTCGTTAATGCCTGCAAGCTCCATGGGATTTTTCAGCACGACAGCGCCGACCGTCAACCCGCTTTTAGCATATATATCTATAATGTCGGTAAGATAATATTCACCCTGGGCATTCGCGGGAGTAATCCTCGCCAGGGCGTCAAAGAGTCCGGCCCCTTCAAAACAATAAACTCCGGTATTGATTTCACGGACTAGTTTTTCATCCCCGGACGCGTCTTTCTGCTCCACAATTTTTAATACCCGGCCCTGTTCGTCCCGGATCACCCGCCCATACCCCGCCGGGTCCTCCATCTCAGCGGTCAATACTGTGGCCGCCACTCCCATAGACCGGTGTTTTTCAACTAATTCAGCCAGGGTTCCGGCTTCAATTAGAGGAGTGTCACCGCACAGCACAAGCAGACAGCCTGAGAAATCCTTCAACACAGGGCCGGCCTGCGCCAGCGCGTGGGCTGTCCCAAGCTGCTCCGCCTGGAGAACCACCTCAGCCTTATTTCCAACTTCACGGGCTACCAGATCGGCTCCGAAGCCCGCGACAACGACCGTCTTTTGGACACCGGCTCCAGTCGCCGCGTCAATAACACAAGACAGCATCGCGCTGCCGCATACAGTATGCAGTACTTTGGGTAATTTTGAATTCATCCGGGTACCCTTACCCGCGGCCAGAATCACTGCCGCCAGATTCATCCGGCGACCCCCTTTATCAAGAATTCGAACAAAACCAATCAGTTACTTTACAAAATTATTACATAAAACCATTCTACCCAAAAATCATTCTACAAAAATCTTTTATTTCCTTTCATTAAAGAGAAAAAAAGAGAGCTTACGCCCTCAATATCATGAAGTTGAAAAATTCATGATATTCTTACTAAACAACTTCACCATAGGCATTTAACACCGCTGTTTGTATTAATTCGCGAGCTGAAGATGTAATCGGGTGTGCGATATCGCGAAACTCCCCATCCGGAGTCTTCCGGCTCGGCATAGCTACAAACAAACCATTGTGCCCCTCCACAACTTTAACATCGTGGATAACGAATGAATCATCTAAAGTTACCGATACTATTGCCTTCATTTTCCCTTCCATCAAAACTTTGCGTACTCTAACGTCGGTAACTTCCAAAAAAATCACCACCTCTCCCCACATTAGTTACCGCACTATTTGGTTATATTTTCTACAACACCAGGCAAAATCCTCCTGCTTTTCAGTAATAATTACTGATTTATGAAAATATTTCCGGCACATAACCAGCTGTGGTTAAACAGGCAATTACTTGTTCGATATGTTCTTTGTTCCTTGTTTCCAAAGTCAGTTCCACTTCAGCTTGTTTTAAAGGTATCTCCTGTTTGATCCGGTCATGAGTGACTGAAATGACGTTAGCCCCGGCTTCAGCCACCACAGAGAGCAATTTCAGAAGACTGCCCGGCCTGTCTGTCACGATAGTGCGCAGCCTGACATACCGGCCGGTTTTAGCCAAACCACGCTCAATAATAATTGAAAGTGTGTTCACATCGATATTGCCGCCGCTTAAAACAACCGCCGTTTTAACATTTTCAAGCGTTGTTTTATTGTGAATCAAAGCCGCCAATCCTACCGCTCCGGCACCCTCCACCACTATCTTTGATCTTTCCAGAAGCATTAATATCGCGCTGGCAATTTCTTCATCGTCCACAATAACAAATTCATCAACACACTGTTTGATCAAGGCGAAAGTTATATCACCCGGTTCCCGGACAGCGATGCCATCCGCAAAAGTACCCGCGCCCCTGACTTTCCGCAAACCGCCTTCTATATAAGAACAGTACATTGACGGCGCGCCCTCGGCCTGCACCCCGATCACCCGCACGGACGGCTTGATTTCTTTAAGAGCAAAAGCAATGCCGGCAAGCAGGCCGCCGCCGCCAACCGGAACCAGCACAGCCTCGACATCCGGCAATTCTTCCAACAGTTCAAGGGCGATAGTCGCTTGACCGGCGACGACATCCAAATCATTAAAGCCGTGCACAAATACAGCGCCGCTTTTGCTTTGCAGTTTTCTAGCCATCTGGTAGGCCTCATCATACCCGCCGCCGGCCAAAACCACTTCCGCGCCGTATCCCTGTGTGGCCATAACCTTGGATATCGGCGCGCCCGCGGGCATTACCACAGTACAACGGATACCGGCCATAGCGGCGGCATAAGCCACACCCTGGGCGTGATTCCCGGCGGAAGCGGCAATCACGCCCAAGTCCCGGTCCTCCCCGCCCAAACTCATCACCTTGTTATAAGCCCCGCGGATTTTAAAAGAACCAGTCTTCTGCATATTTTCAAGTTTCAGATAGACAGAGTTGCCGGTTACCTTGCTGAAAGTGGTGGAGTAGTCCAATGGCGTGCGCCGGGCTATCCCAACCAAGCGGTCCCGGGCGAGGTAAATCTTTTCCATGGTCAGCCGGTCAGCCGCCATCTTATGTATTAGCTCCCTTCCTGGGGGACATTCCTCCGACCCATAGGTTAGGCTATTAAGGGAGGTGTGTCCCCTTTCCTATTACGGCTAACTACCCAGAATCCGCCTGGCCAGCTCCAGGTCGCCTGGTTTATCAACATCCACGCCTATTTCGGGATACTGTGAAACAACTACTTCTCCCTTTACAGCCAACAGTTCGGAGACCTTTTTTTGCACGTCCTTGACGGCAAGAATATGCAGCAAGTACTTGAGAACAAAAGAAAGGCCGATTAAGCGGCAAAGCCCAACGGGACTCTTGCGCTGCTCAAAGATTCTTTGCCCGTTCTCAACACACTGCTTAAAAACCGCGGGATTAAAGAGAAAAACATTCCCTCCCGTAAATACCCCTTCTTTTAATGTAACATAGGTGCGTTTCGTGGAAGCGAAATGCTTCTCTACAAATTCCTTTGGTATGATCGGGTAATAGATATCGCCGGACATGTCGCCGCAAAGCTCAATAAAGTTGTCCACTGAACGGGCAGTCAGCATGGGTATGTCCGACGTGACTATAAGCACTCTTTCCTCGCCTGGCATCTCTTTCAGCCCGGCCTCGACATTTTCCATGACACCGCCGGCCGCGCCGGTCAATGACACTCTTGCTCCGTTTAGAAGCGGGGCGAGCTCCTTCACCGGGCCAACCACCAGGACCCTGTCGATATGCCGGGCGCTGAGAAGCGCTTCCACCACGTATTCAACCATGAGTTTTGAGCCTACCGGTATCAACGCTTCATAGTCAACCGGGCTGTACTCCTTCAAAGGGCCGTTATTCAGGCTCCCGCCCAGAACCACGGCATTAATCATTACTTTGTTCTTCCTTTCTCACCGCATTTAAAAGACTTTGTTCGGCATTCTCAATATGTTCCCTGGCCAACACCCTGGCCAGCTCCACATCGCGGTCGGATATAGCCTCGACAATCTTTTTATGCTCGTCCAGGGCGAACTTGCTCCGTCCGGGCTGGGATAGAGACGTCATCCTGAAGCGCTGGATCTGCTCCCGGAGATGAGTGATAATCTGCACCAACTGCTGGTTGCGGGAAGCCTGGTAAATGATGTCGTGAAAAGCCGTGTCCCCTTCAACGACAGCATTGATATTATCCCCTGACTGAGATTCTCTGATTTGCACCAGTGAACGTTCCAGCTGGTCCAGTTCCTCATCAGTGATCCGCTCCGCCGCCAACCCGGCCGCCATCCCTTCCAAAGCCGCCCGCACCTCAAAAACATCCGCGATGTCCTTGAGGGTGATACCCGCCACATACGCGCCCTTGCGGGGAACCATAATTACAAAACCGTCCAGTTCCAATTTTCTGATCGCTTCCCGGACCGGGGTGCGGCTCACTCCCATTTCTTCAGCCAGTTGCACTTCCATCAAGCGTTCCCCTGGTTTAAGACGTCCTAAAAGAATAGCTTCCCGGAGGGATTCAAAAACCAGTTCCCGCAGGGGTTTATAATTATCCAGCATGATCGGCACTAATCTAGGCTGCTCCATATTGCCCCTCCTATGAATATTCATGGTAAACTATATTTATTTTAACCTTTCTATGCCTATTACCGCAAGTGTACCCGATGACGGCAGATTGTATAATTTTTACATAAAAAATCAACTGCGTTCCGGGTTAAATGTTTCCGTTGCCAGCACCCGTTCACCACAATTTGGGTAGCGGTCAGCCACCGCGCGGGCTGCTTCAAGGTCCGCAGTCACTCCGAAAACAGTCGGTCCGCTGCCTGACATGAGTACGCCCAGGGCCCCCGCTTCCAGCAGCCTTTTTTTAATTCCGGCAATTTCCGGGTGCATCGATATCGTAGCTATTTCCAGCACATTGGCAAGGTTTTGGACAATGCAGTCAATATCTCTTTCCCCGATAGCTTTGATCATGGCAACCGTTCCCGGCCTTTTCCCGGACGGACACGAATCATAAGCACGGTAAACGGAAGCGGTTGAGACACCGAAAGACGGCTTTACCAGCACCAAACCCATACGGGGACACGGGGGAAGCGATTCGAGCAATTCCCCCCTGCCGCCGGCCAGAGCCGTTCCGCCAAGCAAGCAAAACGGCACGTCGGAACCCAGTTTTTCTCCCAATGACAAAAGGTCCCGGGCAGGCAGGTGAATCCCCCAAATTTCATTTAATGCCGATAAAGTCGCCGCGGCATCCGCCGACCCCCCACCCAGGCCGGCCGCCACCGGAATGTTCTTATTCAGCTTAATGCTTATGCCTTTTTTATCACCGGCGAGCTTCCGCATTAATAGGGCTGCCCTGTAGACCAGATTATCCGCGCCGGAAGGAACTTCCCCTCCCGCCACTGTAAGCGAAACGCCATCCTCCAGAGGCGTGAACTCCAGACAGTCGTGCAGTTCAATTGACTGCATTACCGTCTCCACCTGGTGATAGCCGTCCGGCCGCTTCCCCAGCACATCAAGAGTCAGGTTGATTTTAGCCCGCGCATAAACCTTGATCACCATATTCACATCCCTAAAACGATTTTTAGAATACGAGCGATATATACCCGTGGCTGGAACCGCCTGCCAGATCAATCGCCCAACACTAATTATACCTGAGCAACCGCTCAATCACAGCGTTTCTTTCATAGAATAAAATAAATAATAACATTCAGGTATTCAGGAGTCAGTAGTCAGAATTCAGAATACTTCGAGATGATAAATCGATCTCTTATTCTGACTCCTGACTTCTGTCCCCTAAGTAGTACAAATAAACAAAAATGGAGGCCTAATTATGCCTGACAGTTTGACCAGATCTTACAGCAGTCACATTTCTGTCAACCTGGCCAGCCGGCGGCTAACTTATTACGAGAGGGAACGCGTAAAAAAAGTTTATCCCGTGGGAGTAGGCAAACCATCAACTCCTACACCGACAGGAAATTACTCAATAGTTGAAAAAATAGTGAACCCGGGAGGAATGCTTGGGAGCCGCTGGATGGGTTTATCTATTCAGCAAGGGAATTACGGCATCCACGGAACCAATAATCCGTCTTCTATCGGAGGCTACGTGTCACACGGTTGTATCCGCATGTATAACCAGGACGTTGAGGAACTTTTCCCGAATGTTCAAATCGGCACACCGGTCAATATTCATTCCGGCGCGGCTGAACTGGGGCAAGAGGATATTCATAACAACACGCATAACATGACGACTAACCATACCATTCAAGCAGGCGAAACACTGTGGGAAATCGCCGAACGGTATGGTAAAACACTTAATCAGATTCTACAGGCTAACCAAATCAGCGACCCGGACGTTATTTACCCAGGCCAGCAAATTATCATTCCGGGATAAGGCATACCGCCGCCTTCTGCCTAATACAATCGGTTAATAGGTAAAAATATAAAGAAGGCGGGTAAAATTTTGAGTGGTATCGTTCTGCAGGGACTGATCGCCGGTCTTGGAACATGCCTTGGAGCATTGCTTGTCATCGTACTCGGACGGATGCGCCCGGGCACCCTTTCGCTTATGCTCGGCCTGGCCTCAGGGATAATGACCGCCGTAATCATTTTCGACCTTTTACCGTCCTCCCTTCGCTACGGCAGCCCGACAGCCGCCCTGGGCGGTTTTATGGGGGGAATCGCCCTGATGCTGGCGCTGGATTTGGGGACCAATATATTCGCCCCCGTGACCTTTCCAGGAAGAGACTACTTGAAAATGGGTTACCTGATCGCCACCGGTATCGCCCTGCACGATCTCCCCGAAGGGCTGGCTATTGCCGCCGGCTTCGCGACAGCCGAGAAACTTGGCCCGCTCCTGGTCCTGGCTATCGGCCTGCACAACATTCCGGAAGGAATGGCGACGTCGGCGCCGTTGCGTCACGGGGGCTTAGGAGCAGGGCGGGTACTGGCGATTAATATTATAATCAGCTTAATTACACCTATCGGTACTTTCTTCGGGCTGGTCCTGGTTGAAAGCTCCCGCTCCTTCGTCGGCCCGCTGTTGGCTTTTGCCGCGGGTGCCATGACCTATATTGTGCTCGGGGAACTTGCCCCCGAATCCCGCCGCAACAACCGGACACTGTCATATCTAGGTATGCTTTTCGGGTTGAGCCTGATCATCCTGCTGAGTTTTATTGTTTAAGGATAAGCCAGGCGCCCCCCGCCATTAATAGCGTCCCCAAAACATTCCATAGACTGAAAGGAATTTTTTCCATACCGAACAGGCCGAAATGGTCAACCAAACCCGCCGTGAAAACCTGTCCGACAATAATCGCCGTGGTGGCCGGCGCCACACCGACCTTCGGCATGGTACTGACCACACCATACACAATAAGTACCCCCAATATACCACCAAGGTAAGTATACCAGGGAACATGAGAAATGTTTGCCAGGCAGCCGTCACCCAAGCGGCATACAAACAACAAAACCGTAACAAGCAATAGCCCGACCACGTGAACGACCAAAGTAGCTTCCCAAAGCCCGATTACTTTGCCCAAGGCTGAATTAATAGACCCCTGGATAGCCATAATAATCCCTGCCAAAGCCGCTATAGCCAGGGGTAGAATCTCCGGTGTAATGTTCATTTCCCCTTCACCCGCTCCTTTTTCCATTGCATCTATTTATTTTCTTCCGTCCGGGTGGGGATTATTCTTCCGGCGAGGTATTGCCAATGAGTCTGATTTCAGATCTTGAGCAGACACCAGATCTTGAGCGGAACTTGTAAATATTAGATGGTGCTAGTAAAATAATAGAAAGGTTGTACCAAAAGATGTTATTATGATGAGAAACTACCTGGTCATAATTGAAAAGGCAAATGGTAACTTTTCCGCTTATCTGCCAGACGTTCCAGGAGTTATAGCAACAGGTAAAAACGTCGAAAAAACGCGCAAGGCGATTGAGACAGCATTAACAATGCATTTAAACGGGCTAAAAGAAGATGGTCTACCGATCCCCGAACCGGCTGCCCATGCCGACTATGTGGTTTCGGCAATATAAAATACACCAGTAATGTACTCTATTTTTACATGGGATAGATATATTATTAGACTTATAACCTTAGAACAACCCAAGGTTATTAATTTTTGTGTCTAATAAGCTTCTTTCAATACTACGCACCCCTGCGGCGAGCGACTGAAAGATAAGTTGACGCAGCTGGCGTTTCAAGTCACACTCCTATATGGGGAGCGACTAACAAAAATAATTTCCTCTATATCCGGGGTCATTGTTTCATTCCATGCTCCCATATTGGGAGCGATGCGCTAATTCGTAAGGTTGTTCTCGGATTACTTTGTTTCAACCCACGTACCCGCACGGGGTGCGACCTGTTTAACCTGTAGGAGGTGCGGCTGTATATCGGTGGTTTCAATCCACGCACCCGCACGGATTTAATGAAAGTTTCAATTCCTCATAGGCAGGCTAAACACTTTCGGATAACAAAAGCACGACCTTTACTTACTCCGTGTTTCAATTCCTCATAGGCAGACTAAAAACGTTAAATATTTTTTCGCTTCTTTTGTTTGCTCTGGAGTGTTTCAATTCCTCATAGGCAGACTAAAAACCCGCCAAATAAACGCGCGTTACATAAGGATATGGGGTTTCAATTCCTCATAGGCAGACTAAAAACTCAGTTTGTTGGTTATGGTATCTCCTATTTATACCAGTTTCAATTCCTCATAGGCAGACTAAAAACTCAGAGCGGGAGAAGGAGGAATGGTAAATGTTTAGGTTTCAATTCCTCATAGGCAGACTAAAAACACTTACCATACAGGCTTTTCTATATTTATCTGTTTGAAGTTTCAATTCCTCATAGGCAGACTAAAAACCGTCGACATTATCGACCGTCACCCCGGCCGTTACCCCAAGTTTCAATTCCTCATAGGCAGACTAAAAACCGCTGTCCAGCTCTCATCAGGCAGGTTATCTTTTTGCGTTTCAATTCCTCATAGGCAGACTAAAAACTCATGGGGTTGGACCTCCTTAAGATTTGGTTTTAGGGGTTTCAATTCCTCATAGGCAGACTAAAAACTTGGGAGCAAACTTTTTGAGATCGCTTCGGCATTGACGTTTCAATTCCTCATAGGCAGACTAAAAACGGACAATACCACGTACATTACGTACACCTGCACGAGTTTCAATTCCTCATAGGCAGACTAAAAACACATTGGAGTATAAACGACAATCAATTATCTATCAGTAGTTTCAATTCCTCATAGGCAGACTAAAAACTTAAATCTTAAATAGGAGCTGATATTTATGTATAGAAGTTTCAATTCCTCATAGGCAGACTAAAAACATCAAAAAATATTTATTATTTTTCTCGTTGACATATCCGGTTTCAATTCCTCAAAGGCAGACTAAAAACTAAAATAAGCGGTTACTTTTGCTTTTAGCATTCCCGGTTTCAATTCCTCATAGGCAGACTAAAAACGGTGACTGTATCTAATTGACTTTGTTGCCTTTGGCGTTTCAATTCCTCATAGGCAGACTAAAAACAAACGAAAGGAAGTTATAAAAGATGAAACTAAATAGTTTCAATTCCTCATAGGCAGACTAAAAACTATGGCTACTTTCATTTTTTATTGACCTCCCGTCCCGTTTCAATTCCTCATAGGCAGACTAAAAACGTTGTTTTGGGTGCAGTAGGGTTTTATCATAGCGCGTGTTTCAATTCCTCATAGGCAGACTAAAAACCATATATGAAAATTTGAAGTTTATACCGGATGAAAAGTGTTTCAATTCCTCATAGGCAGACTAAAAACCAAACCAGTGCTGTTCCTCCCCATCGCTCTGAACGAGTTTCAATTCCTCATAGGCAGACTAAAAACCGATACCGCCGGCGTCATTAGTGGGCCAGGGAATTGGTTTCAATTCCTCATAGGCAGACTAAAAACTCAAGGCTTACCAGTATCTGCATAGGTTTTCACCAGGTTTCAATTCCTCATAGGCAGACTAAAAACACAGGCCGGGATATATGGTTGAATTTGTCCAAAAAAGTTTCAATTCCTCATAGGCAGACTAAAAACTCAAAGTGCTTTTGCCACTTCGGATCGCCGCAGCGGGGTTTCAATTCCTCATAGGCAGACTAAAAACTAGCCAGTGAAATAATTTCCGAGGCTTGTTTTTTGGGTTTCAATTCCTCATAGGCAGACTAAAAACAAAGGCGGCCATGACTGTCAAGATCCTGAAGCAGGGGTTTCAATTCCTCATAGGCAGACTAAAAACTCGATGTCCTCGTCTTCTCCCAAGTTCCAAACATCGTGTTTCAATTCCTCATAGGCAGACTAAAAACATAGTATATAATTGGGTGTAGTGTACCCAGAATAAGGTTTCAATTCCTCATAGGCAGACTAAAAACATTTCAATGCAGAGTGACGGCGGTCCTACCCGCCGGGTTTCAATTCCTCATAGGCAGACTAAAAACCAAGTCCGGGAAATAAAAAGGAGGAATTCAAAAATGAGTTTCAATTCCTCATAGGCAGACTAAAAACCTGCGCCTCCAAATGCGCTATAGCTGAGGGGATAGACGGGGTTTCAATTCCTCATAGGCAGACTAAAAACCAAAGCTTGACGCAAAAGCGCTAAATTTGAAATTAAGGTTTCAATTCCTCATAGGCAGACTAAAAACACGGTTCTTCATTATTCAACACTCCGATATTGTTTGTTTCAATTCCTCATAGGCAGACTAAAAACGGTGTAGTTTTCATTTCGTTTTCTCCTTTCCGCCCGGTTTCAATTCCTCATAGGCAGACTAAAAACAGACAACCCCCTACAAAATCGCTCAAAACCTGGTAGTTTCAATTCCTCATAGGCAGACTAAAAACGATATAAAATCTCAAATATCTATCCTGGTGAGTGGGGTTTCAATTCCTCATAGGCAGACTAAAAACTCAAGATCGGCCTTGAGTCTGGTATTTTCGGCCTTGTTTCAATTCCTCATAGGCAGACTAAAAACCAAGTATCGCACGGGCAAAAAATGCATTGAGCCAGGTTGGTTTCAATTCCTCATAGGCAGACTAAAAACTTGGAGAATAGATCATGCAGGGAAATGCTTTTTTGACGTTTCAATTCCTCATAGGCAGACTAAAAACCAAGCAAAACTTATCTAAAGTAACTTTTAAAAGTGTGTTTCAATTCCTCATAGGCAGACTAAAAACAGGTTAAGCAGGAAAGACAAATACAGGCAGGCAATGCGTTTCAATTCCTCATAGGCAGACTAAAAACCAGCAGGATGATCAAGATTCTTCTCCTGCTGCTAAGTTTCAATTCCTCATAGGCAGACTAAAAACTAAAAAGTCTCTCATTATGAGAGACTACAAACAGACGGGTTTCAATTCCTCATAGGCAGACTAAAAACGATATAACTATATAATATCGTTTTAACCATTCAATATTGTTTCAATTCCTCATAGGCAGACTAAAAACGAGGGAAAGGAAGGGAAAAAGAAATAGGAATAGTTATGTTTCAATTCCTCATAGGCAGACTAAAAACTAAAGCTATCACCATAGTCAGTGTTCTTTGCTATATAGTTTCAATTCCTCATAGGCAGACTAAAAACCCATTTATAGGGCTTTGCATATACGCGAGTCCGGGGTTTCAATTCCTCATAGGCAGACTAAAAACGCTGACTTCTTGGTTCGGGTAGGTCACTGCCGGACCAGGTTTCAATTCCTCATAGGCAGACTAAAAACATACCAGATTCTGCACTAATTTGGCGGGTCTGGTAGTTTCAATTCCTCATAGGCAGACTAAAAACAAAGCCTTGACGGCAGCCCTAGAAGAGGGGAAGTCATGTTTCAATTCCTCATAGGCAGACTAAAAACCGGTCCCGTACGCTGGCGGGCGCGCCTCCAGAAAGTGTTTCAATTCCTCATAGGCAGACTAAAAACCGCCGCGCTCAAAATAGCCTACGGCATCGAACCCGGGTTTCAATTCCTCATAGGCAGACTAAAAACATAGAAAGGAATGATGCTACCATGCCCGAACAACCGTTTCAATTCCTCATAGGCAGACTAAAAACCAAGCCCGAGCCGGAGAAGTTGGCATCCAGCCAGCGTTTCAATTCCTCATAGGCAGACTAAAAACACGAATTGAGCTAATTGAAAGCCTGCCTGACGAGTCGGTTTCAATTCCTCATAGGCAGACTAAAAACGTACCAATCAGAAGTAGTTATTCCTAGTTACTTCCATAGTTTCAATTCCTCATAGGCAGACTAAAAACCCGACGAGGCAAGGCCAAAACCATATCCGAAAGGCGGGTTTCAATTCCTCATAGGCAGACTAAAAACGGGTGAAGCCGCTGCCGGCGCAAGTATGATCGACACGTTTCAATTCCTCATAGGCAGACTAAAAACTCTTCCTTTCCCACGACACGCCAGCGTAATCACAAGTTTCAATTCCTCATAGGCAGACTAAAAACGCAATGACTTCTTCTGCTGGGATAGTTGAGAATCACGGTTTCAATTCCTCATAGGCAGACTAAAAACTTGGCTTTTTCGCCATGGCAACGCTTCCACAGTTTGGTTTCAATTCCTCATAGGCAGACTAAAAACGGGTATTCATGGGATAATAAAAGTATATACAATATTGTTTCAATTCCTCATAGGCAGACTAAAAACTTCTATACTTACCGAAATAGAGCAAGACATTAAGCTGTTTCAATTCCTCATAGGCAGACTAAAAACCCGGGAACCGGCGATTCTGGCCGATTGACGTAGGGTGTTTCAATTCCTCATAGGCAGACTAAAAACTGAAACAAGCCGAGGCCAAGTTTGCCGGTGGAGCTGAAGTTTCAATTCCTCATAGGCAGACTAAAAACAAATTAATGAATCAATAAAGAAAATTGAACAATCTAGTTTCAATTCCTCATAGGCAGACTAAAAACCCAACCGTCAACATTTTGCATTAGGGTCTTACCTTCGGTTTCAATTCCTCATAGGCAGACTAAAAACTGTTGCCAATGTTGCCGATTCAAAAAAGCATATCGGGTTTCAATTCCTCATAGGCAGACTAAAAACCCGATAGATTTAACAAAATTCTATAAAAGAAGAATTTAGTTTCAATTCCTCATAGGCAGACTAAAAACCGGAGATATAGTAGCTTTTACAAGAGCAGGTTTGGGGTTTCAATTCCTCATAGGCAGACTAAAAACGTGATAAAATGTCTTTTTTGCGTAGTTAATTCAGCTTTGTTTCAATTCCTCATAGGCAGACTAAAAACTCTAATTAGTTGAGAAAGGACCACCGGTACACTGTCAGTTTCAATTCCTCATAGGCAGACTAAAAACAAAATAAACGGTCCTCAATAGAGCCCGCAGGTTTCTGTTTCAATTCCTCATAGGCAGACTAAAAACGAAGCCCTGGGGGCTGCTGTGGCCTGGGATGAAGCTACGTTTCAATTCCTCATAGGCAGACTAAAAACGGGTTTATCAATACGCCAGTATCGTTGATTTTTTGGTCGTTTCAATTCCTCATAGGCAGACTAAAAACCCGAATCAGTTGAATTTATCTCCGGCCTTTTGTCAGTGTTTCAATTCCTCATAGGCAGACTAAAAACGAACTTACACGTTAGAAATTCGCTCAACTTCATAATGTTTCAATTCCTCATAGGCAGACTAAAAACTTCCGGTAACTTCTTCCCTCGCTTTTCCGCTCTTCGGTTTCAATTCCTCATAGGCAGACTAAAAACAAAGCAATAGCAAAATATTCAACCGCTGGAGCCATAGTTTCAATTCCTCATAGGCAGACTAAAAACTATTTTCATCTAATAACTCATTCGAAATACAAGCGGAGTTTCAATTCCTCATAGGCAGACTAAAAACTGATTAATTTACGAAAAGATAAAGATTCTAATTCTGGTTTCAATTCCTCATAGGCAGACTAAAAACGGACAAAGTAGTGGTAACCAATGCCTGCCCAACCGTTGTGTTTCAATTCCTCATAGGCAGACTAAAAACCTTCCCAGAATTTGAGCCCCCAGGTTGCGGTTTGAAGTTTCAATTCCTCATAGGCAGACTAAAAACGGTAAGACCCTAATGCAAAATGTTGACGGTTGGATGAGGTTTCAATTCCTCATAGGCAGACTAAAAACTCCAGGACTGCTCCTTCTGTTTCAGCGGTTATGATGGTTTCAATTCCTCATAGGCAGACTAAAAACTTATTTTTAATGAATTGGGTGTAACTCATTTTTTTGTTTCAATTCCTCATAGGCAGACTAAAAACGGTACAACTCCGGAATGAAGAATTTGAAATGCTCCAGTTTCAATTCCTCATAGGCAGACTAAAAACGGGCAGTTTTTACACTGCCCACTCATTTCTGCTTAATCGTTTCAATTCCTCATAGGCAGACTAAAAACGGAATGTGATTGGTTAAGCTCATTTATTTTTTCAACGTTTCAATTCCTCATAGGCAGACTAAAAACTAAGCTTAGCTACAAAGATGAACATGGAAAGAAATAGTTTCAATTCCTCATAGGCAGACTAAAAACCAGTTTGGGAAAACGTTCCCGGAGCCCTCTCCAGCAAGTTTCAATTCCTCATAGGCAGACTAAAAACTGTAGTAGCTGACTTGGCTTCATCAGTATAGATTTGTTTCAATTCCTCATAGGCAGACTAAAAACGGTCAAGCTGAAGATAATGTTTTAGTAATACATCTCGGTTTCAATTCCTCATAGGCAGACTAAAAACCCAGCGCTCTTGCTGCACATTCGGCCGATACTACGAGTTTCAATTCCTCATAGGCAGACTAAAAACATGGGTGCCCGGTGGGTTCGGGACTGGCGATGTGGGTTTCAATTCCTCATAGGCAGACTAAAAACGGTCCATCGTGTTAACTTGCAATCGACTCACTCCTGTTTCAATTCCTCATAGGCAGACTAAAAACCCGTGATTGTACTTGCTGTAAGAATATTAAAGTTTGGAGTTTCAATTCCTCATAGGCAGACTAAAAACGAATATTATCGAAGAGCAATATAACTGGTCTGGTGAGTGTTTCAATTCCTCATAGGCAGACTAAAAACCCAACGACTTATGATTTTTTGTTGTCTTATGACATGTTTCAATTCCTCATAGGCAGACTAAAAACCGACAATGCACGATGCTAAAACAACGGCAACGGCCAAGTTTCAATTCCTCATAGGCAGACTAAAAACTTCGATTACGTTTATCAGGCACAAAATACCGTTCTCTGGTTTCAATTCCTCATAGGCAGACTAAAAACATTGAGGGATACGCTGTTAAATGGGACCAGCCCTGGGAGTTTCAATTCCTCATAGGCAGACTAAAAACTTGCAAAGGGTAGACTCAAAAGTGGATGGGATCTAGTTTCAATTCCTCATAGGCAGACTAAAAACGGAAAAAAGAAGCGGTTCAAAGTGATGCAGCATTTCAGTTTCAATTCCTCATAGGCAGACTAAAAACATCTAAGAGGTTATCTTCATCATCGCCCACACTATGTTTCAATTCCTCATAGGCAGACTAAAAACAGAACTATAACGAGCATAGATTGCACCTTTAAGCATGTTTCAATTCCTCATAGGCAGACTAAAAACTCATCCAGCCTGCGAACCAGGTCCTTGCGGGTGTTGGTGGTTTCAATTCCTCATAGGCAGACTAAAAACTCGAAAGCGCCGGCGGGAGGAGGGGAAACAATGAGTGTTTCAATTCCTCATAGGCAGACTAAAAACGGGGAGAACGCCTTAACCGAAATGTGGTTGTAGAAAGTGTTTCAATTCCTCATAGGCAGACTAAAAACTGCCGTTGCCTCCATGATCAACTTTGTTCCCTCAGGGTTTCAATTCCTCATAGGCAGACTAAAAACTTTGCTTCCGCCATGCAATTGATTTCCAGAATATCTTGTTTCAATTCCTCATAGGCAGACTAAAAACACTGCCCGGAATGTCGCCTGTTCCAAGGGCAATCCAAGTTTCAATTCCTCATAGGCAGACTAAAAACACGTTCTTGGGAGTAACTTTGACCTGATCTATCCGGTTTCAATTCCTCATAGGCAGACTAAAAACGGCCAAATGAGTTTTCCCAGTGCCGTTGGGTCCCAGTTTCAATTCCTCATAGGCAGACTAAAAACAGCCGTGCCATAGCGCTCAATAATTTCATGATCGTGTTTCAATTCCTCATAGGCAGACTAAAAACCCAAAGCGCACCTTCTCAAAGGCCCGCTCTCTCGCAGTTTCAATTCCTCATAGGCAGACTAAAAACGCATTAAATACTCGGAAACCGAGGACGGAATAAAAGGTTTCAATTCCTCATAGGCAGACTAAAAACCGGCCGGAGGAGCAATATCAGTGGCCGACCCCAGGTGTTTCAATTCCTCATAGGCAGACTAAAAACCCGTCTAAAGCCGCAAAAAATAAGGCATTCATTTTTAAAATAATTTCGTAACTTCTATGCTAGATTTAACAAAAGCCTTTTTTCTTGCAAGTTTATCAGGCTGTAGTTGTCGTCAGTCCTTCAGCAATTATACTCTACCATGGATCGACGACATGATAGGTAGAGCAACTTATATAATATTTTCCTGGCCACCTTTTTCTAAACCAATTATTTCTCTGGAGGAGTATTTTGTAGTTCGTAAATTATAGAAAATCACTGAGTCCTCATCCTTCCTTATTATACGTTCCAATTCCATCTTTAGCTTTTTAAGATTAGCTTCTGAGATTTCACCTTCAAGAACAGAGTTTTGAACCCAGTGTAAGTACTGGCGGCATTTTTTCAACACTTTGGCAACTCTCTTTTGATTGACATCATAGACTAATATTATAAACATGTCAAACACCACACAATAAATATCTTACCACCTGGCTACAAACGCCTTGTAATCCTTTTCGCCTATCAGGTGTTTTTCAATTTTATAAAGCTCCAGTCGAATCAGCCTCCGGTAAGAGACGGGATGGCCGATCTCCCTGTGGCTAATTGTGGTTTTAAGCTTATTATCTAATTCTTCCACAAAGCACTTTTTAGCTTTTTCTTTTAGCATTATACCTTCAGTATCCCGGTCAAAATCTTTTTTGGTAACCATTTTTTTGCCTACCAAAGTGAAAATAATACGATCAATAATTATCGGCTTGAAGACTTCTGAAAGGTCCAAATTTAAGGTAAACCGGCGAAAGTTGGTGGCGTGCAGGTAGCCGATGCGTGGATCCATATGTGTTTTATAAATTTCACTGAGGCATATGGTATATAGCAAAGAATTGCCGAAACTAATTAGCGTATTGAGATAATTCTTGGGTGGACGTCTGCTGCGCACTTGGAAAATAAAATCAGGATCTTCGATTATTTCGTCAAAGGCCTTATAATAATAGTCACGGATGTTACCCTCGATGGCCATCAAAGATGGTATATCCGGGCAATCGTTAACCGTTTCCAAGAGTTTTTCCACAGATTGAAGAACTTCGGTTACATTTTTCCCCCGGCCTTGGTAATATTTCAGAACTTGGCGGATGTTTTTAACTGCACCAAGAACTATTTCCCGGGCAATGGTAAGGCGTTTGTTCTCGTCCAGGTAGTGCTCAGCTTGCTTTAAGGTAACGTAGCCAGAGTTTAGATGTTCCCGGGGATAAAAGGAGCCCATGTAATAGCCATGGTGACTGAAAAAATGGAGGACTATTTCCCTCTGGGAAAGGAATTCAAGCAACTTTTTATTAACGGTAACCTCCCCGAATATCATTATTTCTCCAGTGTCCTCCACTGGTATGAACTTTTTGGCCTCTTCGTTTTCAAAGCATAGTGTATTATCTTTCCGTACCAGTTCCCCGCTGGAGAATATATAAAGCGTTTTTTTTATAATTATCCGCTCCTCTCATGACCAGCAAAATTCTGCATAAGCGCATTTTTTACAGAACTTAATTTTAGCAGGTGGTGGGGGTTGGGGCAGATAGAGGATATGCAATATCTCCCGCCTGGTACGATCCAGTTCTTTCTCCATATCTTCGTCCAGAATAACTTCTTCTCGTAATTTTTCACGGGGAAAACGTAATTCACCTCTGGCGTCTACACCACGTTGCTTCAGTTCTTCAAGATAAAAAGCCAGCTGCATCCGCGCGCTTTGACGGTACTTAGAGGTTTTTTTAACCTCCCCAATAATTAATTTGCCGTTATCCACCTTAAATACATCCATTTTGCTATGCCCTACGGAAAGTTCTTTACGTTCCCTGGGGTATGAATAGTCCTGGATAAAACGTCCAAGGGAGACATTGGAGTCGTCCTGATCGGGTGTTATTTGGTGGCTGATTAGCCAAACTTCCCGCGGACAGATATTGTAATACCATACAAGGGTTCCGCTTACGTGTAATTCTTTTTCTTCCACTAGACATCACCGCTATTTAAATTTTTAAAACAATAGGAATCATTTTATCTTTTTTAACATATCATTATTCTGTACAGAATGTACATTATGTGATAAAGTGGGGTGGAGGAGGTTTGACCATGCTTACAGAGATAAAATTTACGAATGCACGTAAAACTTTTACCGATATTTATGATAATGTCTGGCACCGGCATCTCCCCGTTATTATTAATCGCCATCAAAACGAAGAGGTCTTATTGCTTAGGCGAGAATTACAACAGGATATACTAAAGGCTTACCATCTAAAACCGGAGATTTTACCGGAAAAAGATGGTTCTGTAACAGTTGCTTTAAATGAAATTGATATTGCCGTTAATGAACCGACCCTAAAAAAGGCTATTGATGAACTTATTAAAGAGATGAAAATATACGCACAAGATTATATTGACAGGAGTCAACTTTTTTTGAACGCTCCAAACCGTAAGGGGCATTTCCCTTATATACTACGAGTGTTGCTTTGCGACAATGACCAGGAAATTAAATCCCTCCTGGAGTTGTAACTATGCCTCCGAAATTCGGCGACCTAAAAAGATACTGTGAAAAGAATGACTGGGTCATGATTAGGGACACAGACCATTGGTATTATGAAAAAGTGTTGTCCAACGGCGATATCCTACGAACAAGAGTTAGTCATTCTGTAAGCAAGGAAATTCCCGCCAACTTGTGGCGAAAAATATTGAAACAGCAACTTAAAATAACTGAAGAAGAGTTCTGGAAAAGGGTTTAGCACACATCATATTTGAAATATGATTATCATAAGATAAATGCGTCTCCTGTTTCACTGATAAACCCAGTATCTTTATCATAAAAATCATAAAGTTGGCCGGGAGGAATCCAATACATGGAGGAAGGCACACCGCCACGCGATGAAAACTCAATGGGCCTATTTTTTTTCAGTCTTGAAGTCCTGACCTGAATGACATAATCATTTAGTTTGGTTAATACCAAACGCACCAGCGCTTTTCTTTCAAAAACACTAAGCTTTTGATTATACTCCGGGATAATAGACCGCTCAAAAACCTGTGTCAAGTCACAATTGAAATATTCCTTATTTCTCAGCAATTCCTCGTAAGCATCGGCTAAAAAAGCGGCCTGCGGACTGCCGTCCTCAACAAAAACGTCAACGACCTCTTCGGAATTTTCAATTAGCATAAACTCTTCCATCTTTTCAAAGTTTAGTTTAAGAATGCCTTCCTGCCAGAGTTCTCTCGAAATATCCGAAACGCCTCTCTTCAGCGCTAAAGCATAGTATTCCTCAGCAAGTCTGCCGAACTGAGGCTCTATGATTACCCCCTTATTCTTGATTAAATCCTGCGTGGATTTACGGTGCATTAATGTATAAACGTAGTGGTTATCCGATTCTAATTGAACTATGTATACAGGCAGATATTCACCTTTTTTCCCCTCCCGGTTAACCCGCCCGGCTGTTTGAATCAAAGAATCTAGAGGGGCAAAGTCTCGAAAAGCCATATAAAAATCCAAATCAACACCGGCTTCAATTGTTTGCGTGGAAACCAGAATAACGGGCTGTTCATTGTCAAGGAGGGTTTTAACCTGGGCAATAACTTCACTTCTTTTTTTAGGGATAATATTTGTGGAAAGGTAATAGACAGGGACTTCACATCCATTATTCTTAAGTATTTTTTTAATCTCACGATAAATTTCAACACTGCGCTTAATTGTGTTAACTACAACCAAAGTGGATTTTTTAACATCCCCTTTTTCCTGAAATAGTGAGATGAATTCTTTAGTATCCAATTTCCTATCCAGCAAGGGGATAAATTTGGTTCTTTTCAGGTCTTTAAAGTACTCCGGGTAGTCCGGCAAAAGAGATATTACTTGTTTTTCAGGGTTTTTCTTATCGTTTAGTAATAAATTTCCAAAGTCTAAAATTTTAGGCTGTGTTGCTGTCATTAATATAAACCGAGTACCCCAATATGTGCTTATTTTTTGCAATACTGCTCCAATTAAAGGCATATACTTTTCGGGGATGGCCTGTGCCTCGTCAAGTATAACGATGCTCCCCGCCAGTTTATTAATCTTTTTTAACAAACGGTTTTGACCGGTAAAGATAGACTGGAAAAGCTGAACGAAAGTTGTTAAAATAATATCTCCTTCCCACGATTCAACTTCTAATAGGGCTTTGTCAATAGGTGTTTCTTCATTTGAACCTGCTTTTACTGAAAAGTCCCCTAGACGGTGGTGGACTACCAGGCGAAGCTTATTATTGAATACATTTTCATACTCCTTTTTGGTTTGTTCTATTATGTTAATAAATGGAATTGCAGTAATGATGCGAGGAGTATAATTTTCAATTTCTTTTATCCTTTCTTGTAAGCGGAGTGCACACTGCAAGGAAGATAGTGTTTTGCCTATTCCCGTTGGGGCCGTGAGGGTAAAGAAGCGGACATTTTTGATATCGTCGTTGCTTAGGCCGTCTATTACACCCAGCATTGTCCTGCGGGCTTTTTCCCTGCGAACTGTTAGGGATTCATTCGGTTTGCGTATAGGTTTTCGGTCGAGGTAATCACTGACACATCCGTAAAAAATGCTTTTTACTCCTCCGGGCTTTAATCCACCGGAATCAAGCTTATCGGAGTCAATCAGCAGTGAGAATAAATAAATCGTGAAAAGAAACCACTGGTCCTCACTTGCCCGGCCGCTGCTAAAATATTGAGGCATGAATATAAAGTGTTTTCTTTCTGCCAATAGTCGATCAATATGCAAATAATTTTTAAATTGATCTGGTGTAATACTGTTTGACAGTTCACTGTCTTTAAGAATATCTACTGCTTTTGCAGCAAGGTTGTTTTCAAATGCTTGTAATAATAGTCTCATTTCATTTTCCTGTGAGGTTTTAAACAGACCGTCCAGGTTTAGTGCGCCGTGATGTAGTCGGGCGCATAGATACGCTAGAAACGCAATAATTCTTTTTTGTGTACCATCTTGCAAATCACTCAGTCGATCCAATAAAAGCATATACAAAAAACATGCTGATATATGCGCGTGGTTCTTTAAATGAGAATTAATGCTCCTCAGCAAATAATCCTGAAAATAATCAGTATATTTACCAAGATCATGGCAGTAGCCTAGCCAGAAAACTATATCCCTCACTGTTGTGATTGAAATTTTTTTAAATCTTAAATTTGGTGGTACCTGCAGCAGAGCCGAAGCTGATACAGAACTTAAATGCTCTTTTAATAATTGCTTGATGTTTCTATCTTTATCATAATGGGCAAAGTACTGTTTCACTTTTATTCCCCCACCAGGAAAAGGTATCGCGGCAAAAACCCGACTTGGATGATGCCACAATACCCTATCGGATTTTTATTCCATCCAGGTAATGATCTCGCCCTGATCCGTTACAACATATGAATCCACCTTGACAGGTACTGGATTAGGGTTTAAGTTGATCACCATGTTTCCCAGTCCTCTTTCAGTAATACGTCTTTCATGGTCATACTCCAGCGGGATCTCTTCCTTGATTAACCTATATCCACCAGCACTTATTTGTTCTATTAAGAAGCCGTGCAATTTTCTTGTCGGTATAGCTGAAACGACCGACTGATTATTGCTCTCTTTTTTCTCTTCTCCTTCCATGACTTTGCCACACTCCAGCCATCCCAGGTTATAAGCAGTACCCAGGCCCAAAGAAATACCCAAACTTTTATAACCGGGACTTTCTACAACTAAGATTTCTTCCAACTCGTTCATAATGGCTCCGTCAAGATGGTGCAACCATATTTGGTAATCAATTATTCCGGTGCGAATATTCAATGGTATGATCAACTCTGTGGCCGTTTGGCTGTGATACCCCGAAGAACCGTTGAGGTCATTCAGACTTTCCACTTTCAACAAGTTTAATTTTTGCATGCACTTTTTGATTGGGGCACGGGAAGACACAGCGATACGGCACCTGTCCAAGGAAAAATCCAGGTAGTAATCATCCCGCTCCCGACCTAAAAGACCTGCCACAATGCCAGTAATAGTGGTCCTGGGGGGAATCGTGTAGGATAAAGAAGATGAGTTTGAATAGAACCTCCTAAAATGAGCCATTTTCCCTCTCAGGTGAAATGAAATAATTTTCATTTTATTCCCTCGCTTTAATAGGCGCCCATAAATCGACCGGATCAAACTCAGGCATATTTATTAGCTGGTTACTTTTTATATAAGATGGATGGAGCCAGCCCAGCATTTTTTCTACATAACCTTTATCCTTCATTTCTTGCACAGCGCTGGTTAGCTTATTAAAATCGACCTTTAAATCTTCCAGTTTTCGGATGGGTTTGTCCTCATCATAACCAACCTTTAAAAAGCGCCGCAAATCTCCCAAATAACCATCAAAATCCGGCCTGTAAACAATTTCCAAATAGAATAAGGGTTCCTGCCCCTGCTTACTGTCCGTTTGGTTACTCATTAAGCCCTGAACAAGGCATTTGCGCAACAAGTCCTGATCATTTTCGGTCATTCCTGTTAACCTGGCGCTATATTTATTTATAGTGCCATAATGAGCGACCAGGGCATAGTATAATTTATGCTTTTTGCCGAATGTGGAGCTGTCCTCATTCATAATGGATGTGATTGTATTTGATTTAACCAGTTCCACCGGGTGTAAAGAGTAGCCCCAGGTGATTTGTACCGGCCCTGTATAAGTGCGGCTTACACCTTCCACTGCCATTGCGCTTCCAAACAGGCGAATATCAATAAGTGAACGTTTAATTATTTCAGTCAAAAAAAGGTTATTAAATTCGGGTAATCCCTTTAGAAAAATTTTTTCGGATTCGTTCAAGTCTTTTTTCGCCTTTTTCTTTATTCCATCATTTTTTTTATGATATATATCTTTGAAGTTATCTTTTGCTTCCCCGTACAATAGCTTCCATTTTTCAGCGAGATAAGAGTTTTCATTAAGAAGTTTTTCCATTTGACTATTATTTGCCAGCCAATAATCCCGGACATGTTCAAACATTACATCCATAGGAACCTTTTTATCGGCCAGGGTATCGACGAATACTGAATAACCTTTGTTTTTTAGAAAGTCTCGTATATCTCTTTTCCTCCTGGCATCGCTAACCAGTAAAGTGGACGTTTCGTAATCCATCCTGGGTTTGTTTTCCTGGTCAGGATCTCCGTTACAATTAGTCATACTGGCCTGAAAGCCGAATAAGAAATCACTATTTTGGTTTAAAAACATGTTGCTGACCTCCCATATTAATATTAGATATTCTCATAGCTTGCTTTCTTCAATACTGCTTTCAAGGATCTCTTCTTCCTCTGCCGTTATGTCCGGAGCTTTTTTACCTACCATATAAGCATAACCAGACATGATATAAAACACGTTAGCCCGTTCGCTGAGCGGCCAGGTACGGTCGAGTGTACCATAGTAATAGTGAAATCGGTTCATCACAGCCTCCGCAAAAAGCGTAAACTTACCGTATTGCCGCAGTTTTTCAATAACTTCTTCATATAAACGGTGTACATCTTTATCTTTCATTCCCTGGAACTGGATCTTTTTTAAGATAGGCTTTGTTTTATGTTCTTTTTGAAGTTGAGCTATTGCAACGCGGTTGATTAGTACACCTAAAAAATACAAAGCTTTCGCTTCTATGCTGAACCCCTGGTTTTCTAAAAACCTTTCCATGTCCTCAATAGATAAATTTACTTTCTTGGAAGCAGTATCTATAGTATCCAATTCCTTTTCACCCTTTCCCTTAAAAAAGCATACAGGCTGATTTAAAATGCACAATTGTTGACAAGTGCGAAACAACACAAGATAGCTCATCACTATCCTCTTAATAAAAAAATCTTCATATCCTAAATAATACTGCAGGCCCATATTGTGATAATTATCAATTTTTTGTTTGTTTATCTGGCGCAAACCCTTGTCCAGAGCCTCGTCGGCATAACCAAATAAAACTTCAGTGTTAATTTGTCCTCCGGATAGGATAGTCTTATATAAAGACAGTACCCTTCCAATATCCAGTTGCTCTCCACTTTTGTTGGTACGCACCGGTACTGCACGGTAAATCTGCCCAAGGGACATTCCTTTTAAATGGTTGTTTAAAATAGCTGCATTATCGCCCAGTGTTTTGATGACCTTTTGAAAGCGAATGGTCGGAATATCTTCGATGACTTCCAAAACTGTAACCGAGTTACCGTCCGTACGGTAGAATATAAAATTGAGAGAATATAAGTTTATGTCATCAAATAATGCCGCGGCTTCAATATCTCTCAGCCATTCCTCCGCGCTGTTGCTTTTAAAAGCCAGGTCAACACTACCTTTTAATTTATAAGCGTGGTTATAATCAAAAAAGCCTAACAATCCTTCCGGAATGATAAACACATTCTCGCCGGCAATTTTGCTCCTATACTGTCTACTGATGATTTTTTCACCGGCTAACAGCTTTTGATAACACCCGGTACACATGGAGTAGACATCATCGTAATTACTTTTGTTAAAAAAAGGGGAAGTATTGATAGTTGTGGTAGTAAACATTTTATTGATGCCTGTGCGTTCAAATTTTGTCGTGTATTCACTTAACACATCCGCCTTTTTTTCACCGCAAATATAACAAACTCTTTCAATACCTTTTCTGGCTTTAATATTATTGTCCAATTTATTTGCGCGCCTTACTAATTCAAGGTAGTCAGGATGAACAGAAAGAATTTCTTCCTCGTTGTTTTCGAACCGCACAGCCGGGACAACCAATACATACTTGTTGTTTTTATTATCATCGTTTAAAAACATACGAACAAAAGCGTCAAAACTGTATTCGCGATCTTTGATTTTAATCTTCTTTTTATCAAGTGATAATGTAAGGCCTTTATCTTTAAATAAGGAAAACTTATCAAAATTTACTTTACCATTACCAATCTGTGGACTTAATGAAACTAATTTTGAATCTTTCATCTTTACAATCAGAGACGCTAGATCACTATTCTCCATATCATATCTCTTTAGCATTAAATAAAGGTCATTCCAGATGCTACCTAACAGGTAATAAAGGGAACCGGTTTCTCTGGAAAGGTAATATTGAGAAGAAGCCGCTTTATTATTGCCGAAATAGTTATATTCCTTTGCAGAATTACTTGAGAATTGAGCCTGCAATTTAAAGTATATTTCTTCTGTTTTTAAATCAAAAACCAGTGCTATTACGTAGTTTTCCCCGTCTGACTGAACCCCTCTTACCTGCTGGATTATTGAACTGAATACGTTCTGATTGTCTCCGGCGCTATCGCCAATATAAGCAGTCAGTTGAGGTAAATTCATTCGCCCACCTCCTTAACTTTCCGTAATAATCAATAATAACAAATCTTTGTTCCCTCACCTCTTCTCTCGCATAATTATTTTAGAACCACCGGACAGCCAAAAGTCCATCATCTCTTCCTTATCTCTTCCTTATCTCTTTCTTTTTTCTTGATTCCACCTTCTCCAAACAGCCGTACCCCTGCCCTCCCTTACTCCCAATCCCAGCATCAAGCCCTATCTGCAGCAGTTCGCGTGGACCTGTCAACTTCAGGCGGCAAGTGTATCCTTTAATAACCGTGCCTTTATAAGACATAACGTGCAGGCGGGGCCTGTCCAGCGGCCTTGCCTGGATTTCTCCTTCCGGAGGCTGTTTACCGTAAAAGGCCTCATATTTCTTGCGCAGGTTGGCATTAACCAGTTTATTGAACTCACCTTCACCCGGTTGGTAATAACACGTATATTTACCTCCCCCGGGTCTTAGTAGAGTACTGTAAGCTACGACCGGCGATAAAGTACGTACTATTAAAACATCACTATCCACTTTCAGTTCGTCAAAACGAACTTCATTGATATGTAAAATGGAGTCTCCAATTCGGACGTGGTTTTTGGTGAGCAGGTTATTGACCAGGGAAAGGAAAAATTTTATATCCGGTGATGAGATCACCAAATTGGCACCATCAGGAAATTTGATAGTACCTGCCGTGCTATCAATTAAGAACTTACCCATAATTCGAGAGAAGGAAAACATTTTAAAACGTCTGTTCCCGGCAGAGTAACCTTCGTCATGAATACGGGAGGCGACATCTTCGGGAAGCGCCGCGTAAATAGCTGACTGAACTAAATAATTATATTGGATAGGGAGGGCGGGTGAGAACGGATCTATTTTCATATTTATGTAAGCATGCAAAGCAAACCCTCCTGTAAAGCCTAATTCTTAATCATTAGTTTAACATTTGGACATGACTAGTCTTTGTCACAAAGTAGAAAATTTTATTTTTAGATTCCAGAGAATTTATGTTAATTCATTATTTTATATTTGATTATACCACCATAATTTGCATATATCTACAAAATAGGACAATAAATAAGACTCTTTCCAATAACAACACGATAGTACACACAATAGTACTCTGGGAAGTGACGCATATAAGCGATCATATTGGAAACCTTATTTATCACAGCACCTCACCCATCCTTCGCCATTGTGTAACAGAATACCCCCAATAAACATAAACTAAAATGACGACAACGCGGGAACCCAACCGACAAGAAAGGAGTTGTGAACAGCTTGTACCGCTTGCTCCCCCTATTGTTAATGCTCGCAGTCAGCCCAGAATCAGAAAAGAAACTAGAGAGTCTAAATTCCTTTATTCTAGCCACCAAAGATACTGTGTCGAGCATAAGAAATGGTATCGATACATTTCATGCTGCGATGATGCCCTTCATGACAGGACAGGGGACTAACAAACCCGGTTCTTCTTCACCCGCGCAACCACAATATAATGATATGCCGGGGCAAAAAGAAGCAGGCGATTCCGAGGTATAGTCATGCATCCTTTTGCCTGAACTAAGGCGGCTTCTTTTTAAACCGGAACTCTCCCCACCGGGCTGTTATTATTTCAAGCCCGTTTTTTTTATGATTACAGAAAAAACAAACCGCTTCCAGGCGGCACGAGCCACCTCCAAGCGGCGACAAACGATCAAAAGTTCCCTTACAACCTATTTGCTTTGCACTCTTTTGCGGTTATCCAGGCTATCCCACTTCATAATTTTCGGCACTTCCCGGACGGCTTGTTTTTCGCCGCTCCGGTCATTTTTCGCTGTTCCGGCTGCGTTTGACGCGTCATTGGCTGCAGCCGGCGTATCTTTTGATGAGTCTGACTTGGTGTTATTCTTCGCGCCTGTTCCCATTAACCCGGCCATCATGTTCATAAGGTTGCTCAAATCCATATTCTGCCCCCCGAGGGCGCAAAGCAGGCTCGTCAGCATAGCTGGATTCAGTCCTTGCCCCTCCTTACCGCCGCCAAGACATCCCAAAAGGTTCATTAACGCGGCAGGGTTGAATCCCTGCCCGCCGGTACCGCCTTGGTTGCCCAGCAAGCCTGCCAACATACCTATCAGGTCATTTAGTGACGGAGCCGTCCCGGTAGTACTGACCGGCGCAGGCGCCGGAACTGTCGCCGGCGCCGTGACCGGAGACTGTATGTATCCGCTGGAACTGCCGTGATAACGGTTCCCGATCAGACTCAAGATACTGGTGAGGTTTACCGAACACATATAAATCAACATTGTTTCCTGGTCCATCCCATACTTTGACTGCAGTTCCAGCACCCTCGCGACCGCTTCTTCCAACATGGCAGTTCCTTTGGCATCTTCAGCCAATCAAATCACCTCCCCGGTTAAATGTATGATATTGTTAAAACAATCCGGGTATATTGGGAATACTCATCCCACCGGTCAACTTGGCGATTTCGTTTTTAAACAAACTTTTTGATTCGGCGGTAGCTCTATTGAACGCACTCGCCACCATTATTTCCAGTGCCTCGGCATTACCAGGTTTCAGAGCGCCCGGGCCGAATTTAACATTCAGCACCTGCTGCTGGCCGTCCATCACAATGCTGAACAATCCTTCACCCTCACTGATTTCCACGGTTTTGTTTTTAAGCTCCTGCTGCAACTTTTGCATCTCGGCAACTATCGCGCCCATATTATTCATCATTCGATTCTTTTCCCCTTTCCATACACAGCGTCATGGCCGCTGCAACTCATTATTAAATATATTCGCCCGGCGCTAAAAAAGTTTATTAAAGGCAAAAAAAAAGCTGTTTTACAACAGCTTTTTCTATTTTCATCCCGGGATTAATAGTGCTTGCGCATGCATTCCAGCATAACATCGTCAATTTTGACAGTGTTGGTGTTCCCAGTGCTTGGGGTAAAGGTGAAGCGGACCATGATTGAATCAACGCTTGAATCTACTGCCGGTGTGGTAAACTGGACCTGGGTGTAGGCATTGTCCGGTATACCGGTGCTGGGCAGCGTTTGCGTGCCGATGCCGATCTGAGTGCCGAATTGATCATAGAATACTACTTCAGCGGTTAAGGAGAAAGCGCTGGTCGCGCCGAGCACATCTTCCCTGACCCAGAAGGTGAGGCGGTACTGGCGTTCGCCAACGATTTTTTTGCTGATCATCTGGAATAAAGCACCAGGCAGCGCCGTATTCAGCAGGCCGATCTCCGCCGCGAATGACCCGGAATGAGCCGTAGTGGTCTGGGATACATTGCTCGCGCCCCAAAAGACCGGGGAATAGGGGCTGGCCCAGGCTTCGAGGCCGCCGTCCCTAAGCAGGTTGCCGACGGGAGCCTCTTCCGGTGACGGGCAGGTCTGCACATAGATTTTGCGGTCTTCCGTAACCCTGGCGGTAGCCTGAATGACAGAAGTCTGGTGGACCCGGCAGCCGCGATGAATTTCAAAGTTCACATCAACATCAACATGACGGAACGTAATAGTAACATCATGCTTGTGGTGAACCTTCACAGGTTCAGCCAGTTCAACCAGCTTGGAAAACGGCAGATCCTCAGTCACGAATTTGACTTCGTTATTTTTATTTACATAGAATATTTTCTTGTGCAGAGTGCCGTTGACAACGATTTTCTTAAGAAACAAATCCCTAAACGGGTGCATGCTGTCGTGATGCACCATAACGAATTCTTCATCATGGTGGAAATGGTCGTCATGATGATGATGGGCTTCTTCAACAAACACCGGTGTGCCGGTCAGATCGCGAACATGAGCTTTAATTCTGTCGCAATTGTGGACCAATTCGGGCAAGGTGGCAATGTTGTCGACAACCACTTCCACATCTACAGACGCAATAACTAACGGCACTCTTATTTCAATGCATTTCACCGGCTGAACTTCCGTGTAGTAGAATTGTTCAGGCATTCTTTTAGACCTCCTTAATTATTTTTTAATTGCATTCAACAAAAATTATTAACCCATTGGCGCGCACGGAATCTTAATCACCTGTCCGACGCTGAGGACATCCGGGTTGGTAATCTGCGGGTTTTCAGCCAGGATCAGGGCCACCGTCGTTCCATGCGCCGCGGCAATTTTACTGAGTGTGTCACCCGCCAGAACAGTATAATCAGTTGGCACACAGGTAATAGGCGTGGGAGTCGGTGTGACGGCGGGCACATAAACGTGCAGTTGGGACAGATCGGTCACTGTCGCCTTGACTTTTAAAACAGCTTCCGTGTGTAAATCACACCCTTGCTGATCCACACTTACATATTCCGGACTGATTTTAACTTTGGCTCTCATACCATGTTCTGCGCCGGGCACTGTCACAAACGTGCGGAAATTCAAACGCTGGTGCAGCGCGTGGACAGCCTGGTCGGGTTTTGTGCTGACATAAACCACTTCCACATCGGCATGACCTCTGATCAACACTCTACCCTTTTGTATATCTGTTTCCGTAGCTTTTACCTTATCTACCCTTGACTCCAGCACTTTCATGACGGCGGGTTTTGTTTCAGGAACTTCAGTTGTTTCCCTGAGAACCACTTGAGTTTCTCCTGCGCCGATTTCCCGGTCAATCTTCAGTTTTACCTTGTCATAGCCCGCCTCATTTTGTAATTTGGTAGGAACATTTTTTAGCGTCCTGGTTTCGGAAACAAAGACGGTCAGCTTGACGATGACATCCGCTGTTAACCTCGGACAAGTTACCGTCGAAATTTCGGCGCTTTCCACTTCCGCCCGCACATGAACGTTCATGCCATGCTGGGCTTCAGGAACTTCCACAAAGTCACTGAATTTGATGACTTGGTGCAGGTCATGAACGGATTGCCCCGGGGTCAAGGACACATACAAAACTTCAAGTCTTACCTCACCGTCCACAATCACTTTGCCGGCAAGGACCCGTTTATCAGTAATTTCTACTTCCGCTTTGGTATTCAGAACTTTTTCCACGCCCGGTTTTTCTTCTGGCACTTCGAACGTATCGCTGACAATAATTTGCTTGGTTTCCTTCTCACCAATCATGTGTTCGACAGTGATATCCTGGGTTTCCAGAGCGACATTCCCGGCCGGAGTGGTCGTGAGCACTTCCATTTCTTCAACATCCATTATTTTTGCAAAAGTGCTGAGCACAGCGGCCACATCAAATGCACAAGCGTTGGTTTTACTTGGAGTCAAACTCACATCCTCCACAGTAAAATCGACAACATAATCCATCCCGGGCTCGGCGCCTGGCACATCGACAAAGGTCGTAAAATTGACATCGCCGTGCATCGAGTGAACTGATTGATCAGGTTCAAAGGCGACATACATCACTTGTACAGTCAGGGTCCCATTAATGATAATCTTGTCCGGGACAATGCTGATGTCTCTAACTTTGGCAGTTGTTTCTTTTGATAAAATCTTTTCCACGCTCGGCTTTGTTTCAGGAACTTCAATCTGACCTCTAACCACGGTCTGAACTCTATTTTCACCCTGGACCAAATTGACCTTAAGCATTTCGGTTCCAGCCATGATGGTTTCCTCCTTTCAAAATTTTTCTATACTAATATATGAGAGAAACATACGAAAATGTGCAATAAAGGTAGTCCGCCTGCAAAAAACGAAAAAAAAAAGAGGACCTGGGTCCTCTTCCTTATTTTAACATAATAAATATTTTTTATATTGTTTATATCTCGATCAGTTCTTCAATTTTTATGCTATACCGTTAATCAACCGATAAACATCTGCACGAACATTTTCCCGTATGGGCCGCCGCTGACAACACCAATGCCCACTTTAGTATAATTTGAATTTAATATGTTTGCCCGGTGTCCGGACGAGTTCATCAGATTGGTATGCGCAGAATCAACGGTTGGAGCCCCGGCTAGGTTTTCCCCGGCGTAGCGATACTGCACCCCGTATGTTTTCATCATATCGAAGGGAGAACCGTAAGTTGGTGACGTATGGTCAAAATAATTTTTATCAATCATATCCTGCCCCTTCATTCTTGCCAACTTGACCAGGGTCAGATCGATTTGCAGTGGTTGCAGGCCTGCCTTGCTCCTTTCCTGATTCACCAAATCGAACATCCGCTGCTCGTCGGCATTTAAACCGCTTACGGGTGTCGGCGTGGGTGTTGGTGTTGGCGTCGGTGTCGGTGTCGGTGTCGGTGTTGGCGTTGGCGTTGGCGTCGGCGTCGGTGTTGGTGTCGGTGTAATCACTTTTTGACCGCCTGTAAACAACAGGACGATAGTTTTATAGTTGTTTTTTGTGATTATTCCAACGCCAACCCGGTCATAAGATGAGCTGAGTATGCTCGAACGGCTGCCGCCGGCGCTTAGTCCCTGAAATGCCGAGTTAACAGTCATAGCCTTGCATAGGCTTTCCCCGGCGCTGCTATACTGCACACCGGCCGCCCTCAACATATCACAGGTAGATCCATACATTGGCGAGTTATGGCTGAAATAGCCGTTCGAAGCAATATCCTGGGCCTTAATCCGGGCCAGATTTGACAGAACAGGGTCGACAACCAGCGAGGCTTTATTCGCGTCATGGCGCGCCTGATTTATCAGGTCAGCCATAGACTGCTCATCAGCTGTGCAGGAAAGGCTGGCGTCAGCCGGCGCCGGAGCCGCCGCCCCAATCGAGAAAGCCAGCGCAAGAAGGAACAAGGTAGCAATCAAACCGAACTTCAGGTTTTTGGAAAACCGCATAAAGTTACTCCTTTCTTTTGAGCCTCCGGGGTTAGCTGACGGGTTCGGTAAAAGACAAAACCCTACCCATTCGAGTCACAAGATAAAGGACATGGCATTATTATACAATAATACCGGTGCCTGGGTCTTAGCTAATGACTTTACCGGGATTCACCCCATAAACCGGTTCCCCCGTACCCTGATTTTTTGGGATTCGGCTGCTTGTATTTAATTGGCATTGACTTAACGTCTGACGTCTGACGTCCGCCAAAAGACGGCTGTTAAAGAAGCTCTTTATGAAAAGAGCTTGTACAAGTTTAATATATAAGCGAATGGGGTCTCATGGCAAAACGGGCAATTAAAGACCAGCTATCGTAATGTTTACTTTTATGGGATTATTCTGCGGTGTTGTCAGATAGACTCCAAATTAGGGTTGATTGCTAAGATCCGGCAAAAAATAAAAGCTAACGGCAGTTGTCCAGGGCCTTGGTTACTACATGAACATCTACTAATAATAACTTAAACAAAGTTTCCGCTTCCCTGGCCGCGCAACCGGACAGAAAAATACTTAGCTGACCGCTATCGACAAGTTTTCGGATTACCTGGTAAACCCTGCCGTACGGTGGGTCGGCGCCTGGAGACTCTTCGGCGCCAGACCCTTCACTAAGTCTCAGTGCCGCTAAAAACCCATTGTTGTAACCTAATGCGCTTCCTTCGGTATATCCTTTTTCAAACCCTGACTCAAAGCCCAAGTTGTATCCTAAATGATAACCAAGATCTTTCTGCCGACCATGGGTCCAACATTGCTCATTTTTCCCTTTTTTTTCTTCGCCCATGTCTCCTGCCCTTCCAAGAGATTATACCCTAATATGTACCCATGGCATTAGGGGCGTAAAATACCGCCCCTAGACCTTCAGTAAGAACCAAACATTCCAGCCCATCAGCACCCGTTACAAAACAGGTTAAGATAAATAACTTTTTTTTCAAACCTTTACGAAACCGTTTCACGAGCAATTCATCAAGGTTATTCAAGGTGCTCACCATTTGCTGTGAGCTATCCACTACGAGTGAATACCGGCCGTCCGCCTGTTTGTTCAGGACAATTTGAAACGGCGAGTTCTGGTCCTGCCCCGATAACTCGTTAATCTTTTCAAGATATTGTTGAGCCGCTTTCATGGCGTCTTCTCTGTTGTTAAAACTCGGACCGATTGCCGGGATATCTTCACCTAAAAAAGCCAGCGCTACATCACCGGACACAACTGCTTTCAGTACCATAAGATAAGCCTCCCCGGTAATCAATATATGGCCCGGCTGAAACAAAGGTGAGGTGGATCAGCAAAAATCAATAATTTACGGGGAAAGTTAAACGAACTCTATGCCAAGCCGCTCCACTATATTGCTGATCCGGTTAAATATGGTCAGCTTATCCGATCCGGCAAACAGCAAACCCACAACTTTATGGTTTTGATTCAAAATTATTGACCCGCTGTCTCCCGGTTGTGAAGCCATATCAGTCACTACCTGGTCGGAAAACCAGACTTTTTCGTCATCTTTCATTTCCACTTGCAGCGTAGTGCCGATGGATTTAACCACACCACTAGTCAGACCGGTAGTCCTGCCGCTCTTTTGCACCTTCTGACCGGGTTTAATATCAGCTATTCCTTTTATCTCGCCTATCTCCAGGATAGAGGGCTTGACAAGATCCGCTGAATCAAGTTTGGCCAATGCGCAATCCACGGTGTTTTCAGCCGCATAGTTTTTATAAAAGCGTATTTCATAATCCCGTTTAACCAGGTTAAGGATCTTGGTACTTCCGCTAGCTAAGGCCGACGCCACCGGGCAGTCGGATTTAGCCACATTTTTTTGCAGCGGCACATAGCGCTGCAGTACACCGATGCGATCTTTCAAGGTGCCCCCGTCATAAGGCCCGGGCTGTGCAACTACATGGAACAACTATACAAGCATTCAAAATTTAGCGGCAACCATTCTCTCATATAACTACTGACTACTGGCTACTGACTACTTATATAGTATTATTAGTCTGATTTTCCTATGCGAAATTTTACCCAATTGCTCTCCGGTGAAAATTAAATCCAGGTTGTATTTTTCTTTTATGCTCTCACTAATCTCTTCACCGTTATCGATAATAATAATTTTCTTGATAAACTTTTCTAAAAACATTCTATCAATATCATTTATATTAATCTGAATTTGCCCGGAATTAGTTTTTTGAATACTTTCTTCCACCTGCCTTGTTTTGATTAATTCTTCTTTCAGCCTGAGAATACCGGCGTTTAAGACAGTAATTTCCTTCTCAATCTCAGCGGCGACCTCAATGTAAAGAGCCTCGTTGACATTTCCCTTGATTCTGTCAAAATACACCATCCGCTGCTGCCGTTTTTTTTCGATTATTTTATTTTCCAGCCGCTTTACTTCTTCGTCTATTTTTACAGTGGGTAGTCTGATACTTTTGTTATACGCATCTGCCAGCAGGTTTTGAACATTTGTCTCCCGGGCCATTTGTTCAATATCTTCGACGAGATAATTGACCAATCTATCTTCCAGTATGTGATGAGTCGTACACCCCCCCCTTTTTCGGCCAAAATTATTATACCTGCCGCAAATGTAATGAGCGGGGCGGTTTTTTTTCTTTTTATGAACCAGATAAGCTCCACAAGCGGCGCAGATCAAAAAACCGGAGAAAAGATGCTGTTCTTTTGACTTATTCTTTTTTCTTCCTTCCCCCTCATGCCATCTTTTAACTCTGATCCTTTGCGCCAGTTCAAAGGTCTCTCTGGAAATTATCGCTTCATGAGTGTTTTCCACCACCACCCACTTCTCCGGTGGCAACCGCCGGGTCTTCCGCAATTTAAAAGATACCTTTTCGCTTACGCCTTGGATTGTATCGCCACAATAGACCCGGTTTGTGATGATCCGCCTGATGTGCTGCTCATTCCAGCGGTCAGACTTCTTAGCGCCGGGGTAATTTTTATCCTGGCTGGGTGTCGGTATATTCATGTTTTGTATATACTCGGCCAGCGCCCGGTAGCCCCAGCCGTTGATATACATATCGAAAATCATCCGAATAATTTTTTGATACCGCCCGTCTACTACCAGCTTGTTTTTCTCACAGGTAGACTTTAAGTAACCGAAATGCGGCTTGCCTAAGTATTCGCCGTTCTGTATCTTCCTTTTTAAGTTCGCGCGCACTTTTTTGGAAATGTCCCTGCAGTAGTGTTCATTAGCCCACGTTTTAATTCCGATAATCTCGTCATCGTCCGCGAAGCTGTCGTAATTATCGACAACCGAGATCAGGCGCACATTGTTATTGATCAGAAAATCGAGAAAAGTTAGCGTCTCGCCGTTGTTTCTTCCCAACCGGGACAGGTCTTTCACTATCACTGTGTCTACAAGGTTGTTTTTTATATCATGAATTAACTGAATAAGGCCAGGCCGGTCGAAATATACGCCTGATTCGTCATTATCAACATACAGCTTGGATTTTCCAAATTTATTTTTTTGTACAAAACCATTTAATAAATCGCACTGCGTCTCCAGGCTCTCGTCTCGTTCACCGTTTTCATTGACGCTAAGCCTTGCGTATACCGCCACCAGTTTTCCTCTTGTCCCGTCGCCGGTTTCGTGAATGGATGGCATGTTACACTCTCGGTTCAACAGATCACTTCCCCTGAGCCTCTTTAATGCTTTTATACGCATATGCAGATGATGAGGCGGCAAGCGTTCTTACAAGCTTTCTGTACGCCAAAAAAACAATCATATCGTCAATCTTCTCCCTACCGCTCAGTACCGAAAGCCGCTCATGGTTCTCAATGATCAGTTTTTTCTCCACTTTTACACCTCCTTTTCTTAATTTATTCAAACAGTGTTTTGTCCAAAAACAAGCGAAACAATAAAAACCCCGGCATATTCAGACTACAACCTGAAAGAGTGCCGGAGAAGTAATTTATGGAAAATAATCATCAAATATTGTAGGAATTTTGTTAAATGTATTGAATAATTAACCGTCCACTACCAGCACGGCCGCGCCGCTGATTTTGCCGCCACGCAAGGCGTCGAGCGCTTCGTTGGCCGCACTGAGGGGGAAAGGCCGCACCTCGGTATGTACCGGAATCTTGGGGGCGATGGCCAAAAACTCTTCTCCATCCCTGCGGGTCAGGTTCGCCACGGACCGCACGACTCGCTCGCCCCAGAGGATTTCATACGGAAACGTGGGAATGTCACTCATGTGTATCCCACCGCAGACCACCACGCCACCCTTCGCCGTGGCACGCAGCGCGGCTGGGAGCAACGCGCCATCCGGAGCGAAAATAATAGCCGCGTCCAGTTCCTCCGGCGGCGCTTCCCTACAGTCCCCCGCCCAGACAGCTCCCATGTCGCGGGCAAACCGCTGGGCTTCGACGTCACCCGGCCGGGTGAAGGCATAGACCTTCCGGCCCTGGTAGCGGGCTACTTGGGCTACGATGTGGGCGGCGGCGCCAAATCCATAAATGCCGAGGTGTCCGGCCTCACCCGTCATCATCAGAGAACGGTAGCCGATCAAGCCGGCGCAGAGCAAAGGCGCGGCCTGCAGATCGGGATAGCCTTCAGGTATGGGAAAGCAAAACCGGTAATCAGCCACGGTATACTCTGCATAGCCGCCGTTAATCTGGTACCCGGTGAACCGCGCCTTATCGCACAGGTTTTCCCGTCCTGAGAGGCAGTAGCGGCAATGGTTGCAAGTAGAACCAAGCCATGGCACCCCTACCCGGTCACCCGCGGCAAATTGCCCGGCACGCTCGCCGGCCGCCACTACCGTACCCACGATCTGATGGCCGGGAATCAAGGGCAGCGCGGGCTCTTTTAATTCCCCGTCTACAATATGCAGGTCGGTCCGGCATAACCCGCAGGTATGTACTTTAATCAAAACCTGTTCCGGTCCGGGTTCGGGTACCGGCATCTCAATTTCGCGCAGAGGCCGGCCCGGCGCGTCCAGGATCATCGCGCGCATTACTACCACCTCAATCCTTTTCCTCTTACTTTATTATTTATTGACAATACTGTTGCAAAGTTGGAGTAGCGCTTGCCATTAGGGCGATTTTGAGCCCTAAACTTTATATTATATTATCAAAAATCTCATTCATTTGCATGCGAAATCCCTTTTCCTTTTCCATGTAGTGTCACAACCGCCGGGCTGCAAAATGGGATCGCCCAACTTAGCCCTGGCCTCTTGAATACTGGAGCCATTTGCCAGGACGTGATTATTGGACAACAACATCAATTCATTGGTCTTCTTGTCTTTAACCACCGCCCCGAAAGTACCCGCGGTGGACTGGTAATGGCCGATGCTCATTCCCGGCTGGCATGGCCGCTCACGTGAAGTGCGCACTCCCAACATCCTGACAACGCCTATTTCGATTACATCGGTGTCCAAACCGTCAATTTGCCTTGGTACAATGTGACTGCGGGACAGATCTGACGGGTGCACTTTTTTTTCAACATAAACGATATAAGCCGGACTTCCGGTGTTATCCCCACCAGCATTCTTATAGCCAACTCCGACACCCACAACGTTTTTTAAGCCGAGCAATTTCCCGCGATATTTTTTAAATGCGTTAAAATATCTATCCATTTTCTTTAATCCCTCCTTTGGATCCTACAACATGATATGCAGGCTAATAATAAGAGGGCACTAACTTAATAAGGTGACTTCGGAATCCCCATGCGATATTTCCCGCGTGTTTCCATCCCGCCGATCCCTTCAAAGCCGGTAACCGTTCCCGCAATGATATCCTTGATCGAAATCGGGTCATAAATAGACGTATAAGCGATTTTTTCCACGACAAAGACCGGATCGTACGCATGGATTAACACTCGTTGGGGAGAGCTGGCGAAGTTGGCTCCGGCAGTCAGGATCGCTTCGTAATGCGACTGGCAGGCTCCCGCGAAGATAACCAAATCATCCCTGCTCTTTTCATAGCGCCTGGCCGCCCTGATTGCTTCAACGAAATATTTGGATGAGTAATAGTTGTTTATATCCTTAAAATCCACTTTGCCCTTGATAAAACCATCATGCCCGGTGAGCACAAGCAAATCCGGGCTGTGTTTTTTTAGCAATTCTTCCACTAAAGCAGGTTGTTTGTCTTCATCGATACAATAACCGTTGGCGGGGATGCTCAATTGCTTGTATGTTGTTAAACAAAGCTCCAGGTAATCATTGTCGCCGTCGATGTGCAAAACAGTTCCGGGAATATCATAACCGTCCATTTTACCCTGTTCCTGTTCCTTGCTCCGGTCCCCGGGAATAGCCCTGCCCAGAATGATTTCCCGTTCTTTTACCCGGCGGCTGAAAATGCGCTTCATGTGTTCGCTGTTTCTCTTTGTCTGTTCCATCAAATGCCTGGCCAGAACACCCGGTTCGACTTTGATCAGGTCATCCACCGGGGCATTCGCGAAGAGCCTGAGTTGAAGCCCTTTTAAATACGCGATTTTGGTCCCGTCCTCGCGCCTGTATAAATCTACCACCTTAAAAAAAACATCGGAATTATAGGACCTTCTACCTACTATATCACCTTGCTTTATCTCTCCCATCATACCCGAACTCCCCAATATTCATTTGCTTCATTTTTATATAATATGTCGGTTGCAACACGACTTGTGTATTCCCCAAGCAACTTTCACCGGCTTTTTCCATATATTAGATCAAACAACATGAAAGGGAGTTATTAATGCTTGCCGCAGTAGTGCCAGCCCGCAATGAAGAGAAGCGTATCATTAAAGCCATTGATACACTATTAGCCACACCTGTTGATCTGATTATCCCGGTGATTAACGGAAGCACTGACGATTCCCCGTATTATGTCCGTCAGATCAAGTCTCCCCGGGTTTTACCGTTGTATTTTGCAGAACCCCTGGGTATAGACGTGCCTAGAGCGGTGGGCGCTAAAATTGCCTGTGACAAGGGTGCAGCCGCGATACTATTTCTGGATGGGGATATGGAAGGGGATATATCAAAAAACTTATGTGAATTGTTGGAAAACGTAAACTCCTATAACCTTGACATGTCGTTAACTGACTGTTACCCGGATGAAGGCAAAGCAAGCCTGTCAACCCTGGCGTCCCACCTTCTTGAAGAGCGCCGGCGGTTAAACATGGAGCTCGGTCTGGAAGAAAAGGTCGGCGCCGCCTCCCCTTCCCATGGGCCACACGCTGTGTCCCGGCGTTTCCTTAGCTTAGTGCCGCTGAAGGAACTGGCAATTCCACCAGTCTCCCTGGCACTCGCGGCGAAGAATAATTTACGAATAAACATAGGTACGATAGTCGGTCATAAATACCTGGGCTCACCGGAAAAAAACGAAAACCATGCCAGACTGATTGCCGAAACGATCATTGGGGACTGCATCGAAGCTTCCTGCGCCTTTAAAAACAAAAAGCGCAGCAGGATCAGAGGAGGAATCGAATATATAGGATACCACCGGGAAAGGCGCTGGGACCTCCTGGAAAAATGTATCAGCGAAAAAACATAGAGGGGCGCAACGCCCCTCTCCATAAGTTGCTTTCACAATTCTTAAGTTTGCTCATTACAACATCAGATTTCAAAGACATCCACTTCTATCACGGAAAGGGGACATACCTCTCTTGGGAGCCTGACTTTGGGGTCAGAGGAATGTCCCCAACTAATTCCTCTCATTCTGACTCCTGACTCCTGAATTCTGACTCCTATTTATTTTGTATGTTTATCAGCCACACTGGAAGCGCCATAAGCATCCGGTTTAATTTTTGCCTGGAAGCCGCTTCCCGTGACCATGCCAACCACTTCGCGGATCAGGCTTTTAGTCTCACCGTGGTTGCCTACGTCAATGTGGATTTCCACGTTTAATTCATCGAACCCGCTGCTGCTGAAATATTTATTGACCATTCCCCCCAGTTCCAGGCTTAGCGCTGTTTCATAAAAAATTTTCTGCCGGAGGCTTTTGATCTTCCGGTGTGTTTTTTTGCGGTAATAATAACGGGCGCCTTTACCCAGACGGTGCACAATCACGGCTGTAACAAAAGAAGTTTCTCTTTTAACCTGGGAGTCTGAACCGATAATGATCTTATACGATGAGGTGGGTATGCCTTTAATATAATTAATTATGTCGTTCATCATTTCATCAAAATCCATACGACCCTTTGAAGGACTTATAAAATACATGGTCACTACCTCACCCGTCAAATTCAAGTAGTCAGTACACAGTAGTCAGTATTCAGAATAATGACCCTTATTCCGGTTCCTGATCCTTGAGCAATTACGCTAGTTTATAATCGAAGCATTCAGAATAATTCAAGACGATAAACTGCTCACTCATTCTGACTACTAACTACTGGCTCCTGTCTACTGTCTACTGTCTACTGACTACTGACCCCGGAGCAGTACCCTAATTTTATAATAATCATATCTAAACATATTGTTCCTAATTGCCGTAAGTGCTACTTCCCTGCTCATCTCAACAACCCTGGATTTCCCGCAAACAACCGGTTAAACGGGCAAATTCGGCCAGACACAAAGTTTCACCCCGCCGTCCCGGATCGATAGCGGAACTTTCCAGCACCGCCCTCCATACTTCCTTTTCTATACCAAACCCTGAATCCGTCAAAGAGTTCAGCAAGGTTTTACGGCGCTTGCCAAAAGCTGCCCGCACAACCTTGAAGAAGGTTTTCTCATCCTGCACCGGTTCAAGCGGCGGCCGTAATATAAGCCGCACAACAGCGGAATCCACTGCCGGTGACGGATAGAAAACAGTTCTGGGAACCCGGAAAAGGACTTTTACATCAGTAAAATATTGCACGATCACGCTTAACACGCCATAATCCTTGGTGCCGGGCGCGGCACCGAGCCGGTCAGCCACTTCGGATTGAACCATCACAACCATCCGGGATAAATTATAGCGCTCTTGTAGAATATTTATGAGCAACGGGCTGGTAATATAATACGGCAAGTTGGCAACTAGTTTGTACTGCCCGCTCCCCCGGCCAAACCGTCCACCGGTTTTTATTAGAACAAGATTGTCAAAATCAATCTCAAGAGCGTTGCCGTGGATAATCTCCACATCTCCGGCGCCTTCCACTACCTCCGCCAGCAGCGGCAACAAACCCCGGTCCACTTCTACCGCCAGCACCTTGCCGGCGCTGCGGGCAATTCTCGCAGTCAAGGCGCCAAGCCCGGGGCCGATTTCCACAACCAGATCGCCGGCCGACAAGTCTGCCGCTTCAATGATTTTATTGATTATATTAGAGTCAATCAAAAAATTCTGACCTAAACTCTTCCGGCAAGATAATTTATTGCGGCTGAGGAGATCCCGCACTACCGCAGGCGACGCTACTTCTTTCAACCTGTGTCCTCCCGAGTAAACTTTCACCAAAACCGGCTCCGATAAATATTTTCGGCAAATTGCTCTCATTTCCTCTTTATTATTCCCAATTCTAATAAAACAAAAATAAAACTGAACAAATTATTCTTTGGCAACCCTCATTTATAAAACTTTTCGAAAAGCATAATTCCCTAATCATAAAACAAAAAAGGCCTTTCGGCCTTTTGTTTTTAATCTAACACATATACTTTTACCCACCTTAAGCCCCAACCCATAGCCTCACTATATGATCCGAAAAACAGGTCAATCCGGTTTCCTTGTATTGCGCTTCCCCGGTCAAGAGCAGTGGCATATCCATAACCGTCAACATATAATCTGGTTCCCATCGGAATCCTGCTGGTATCGACAGCCGCGACGCCATAACTCGGTGCGACACCTGAAGCGGTGTTATAACCAGTGTAAGTATAGGCTGATGCCAGCATATCCAGGACACGGGCATACCGGATATTATCGCCGCCACGGGATACGACCATGGTGCTCCCGTATAAGACTATCTTATCAGTCGGAGGTTCAATCACCTCCCGGGAGGCCAACTGCCGGTCAACTTCCTTCCCGTCTTTAAAAGTAACCTGCCAGGTCTGACGCTCCGTCCCTTCTTTGCCTTCTTGCGCTACACGGCTTTCCCCACCCGGCAGCTTAACCGTATACTGCTTTTTAGTCTCATAATCAATTGGAGCGTCGCATGTCAGGCTTTCAGTTTTAACCCTGGCCACCTTAACAGTCATCCCAGGGTTGACCGGGCTGTCTTTAGCCGGTTCAACCTCATCTTCCGGACCTAGGCTAATTCCGTATTCTAAAAGCGCATCTTCAACTTTTCTTGTCATGGTTCTGGCGGGAATCTCACTGCCATCCACGGCAATAGTCAGATCCGTCGCCCTTTTTATTGTCACAATCATGCCTTTTTTCAACGTGGATGCAAGAGGCGGAGACACCTCATCTTTTTCCAGCAAGGCGATTTTTTGCGACTTCAGCAAACCGCCAACCGTAAAGGAAAAAGTTTTCACTGTTGTCTGGCTGCCGTCAATATCCACAACTACTGTTTTTTTTGCCCAGGCATAACAGCTTAATAAAATAACAACCGCCACAGCAATCAAAACAGGTCCCTTAAGCAAAGCCGCCCGGTCCCGGTGCACCGTTTTCTCTTTGCTACTCATTTATTGCCCCCTTTTCATTTAGTATGGCAATAAAGCAAAATTATCAGCACTGGAAAAATTATCACTTTGCGGTATAACCGCAGCAGCAATGGTTATTTTTTTTATTATAAAATGATTTTGCCTTGTATTATTTTACTATATGCAGTATGCTCTGGATAGGTTTATTTTTTGTAAGATTATAGCTAATAATGACAAAAAAACCGGGTTATCCACCCGGTGGGTTTATTTCTTCTTTTTGTTATATTCTAGGTTGTTGACGGGCGGTTTGTCAATCAATTCTATTCCCTTTTGTCGAAACCAGTCTAACAGAAATTCCTCATACTTGTCGTTTTCAAAACTATACCATCGCCGTCTCGCCTCTTCAAACTCCATTAGTATGTTCCGGTACTTTTGCTCTTCCTGTCCGTCTATAGCTTTTTCCAGCAATCCTTTCAAATAAGGATCCTCTACGATAGAAGCATATTCCTGCTTGACTTTTAAACAGAAATCCATGTCCCTTTTTGGCAGTTTGATGAATCTGTCCGGCTGCTTATCAAGCTTTTCCATAACTGTAACATGTTCAGGAAAATCCATTGGAGAAAAAAACTTTACATCGCCAGTCTGCATGTCAAGATAGTATTCAGAATGCCCGCTGCTGTTTTCAAAAGCGTTAACAATCCAAGACATATTCACCAGTACCTGGCGCATATATAATCCTCCTTGACATCTATTCTATATTCTAATATTCAATACCCATCTGAGCGTAGACACCTTTTGTAAAGGGGTGCTTTATTTCTTTCATTTCGGTAACCAGGTCCGCTTGTCTGATTATCTCGGGAGGCGCGTAACGTCCGGTAAGCATGAGGTGCAGCCGCTCCGGCTTCCCTGCGATTAAGGCCAGCACGTCTTCGATGGAAACCAGGCCATAATGTAACGCGTATAATATTTCGTCCAGGATGATCAGGTCATATTTCCCGGAGTTCATTTCGTTCACCGCTACATTCAATGCTTCCCGGGCGGCGCGGCTATGCCGGTCCGGAAATTCTTCACCGTTATTGTGAATAAACCCTTTACCCATCGGCCATATTTCAAAACCCGGCCCAAGCTTTTCCACTGCCCTGATCTCTCCTGACCGCCGGTCACCCTTGATAAACTGGAGTATCAGCACCTTCATGCCCTGACCCCAGGCTCGCAGGGCCATCCCAAGCGCGGCAGTTGTTTTGCCTTTGCCGTCGCCCGTGTTTACCAGAAGCAGCCCTTTCTCCCTGTCCATCCATTAAAATCCTCCTCCGGCAATGGACCTTAATAAATAACATTTCCCAGGGCATATACACTTCCCCTGGGAAAACATCAAGCTCATCAGGATTCTTTTACCCATATTCCTCTTTTTAATGAAATAATAATATGAATGTCCATGCATTGTCAACTGCATGTGTTGAGGTAAGTTCGCCCGGATTTATGAAGCAGCGTTTTCCTTGATGCCGGCGGTTTCCAAGCGGAATAACTTTCTGCCGTTATCAGTGCAAATTTTTGCCAATTCATCAGCTGCTACCTTTCTGAGCGCAGCTATTTCAGTCAAAGTATGTCTTACGTTAGCAGGCTCGTTTCGCTTACCCCGGTTCGGCACGGGGGTAAGGTAAGGCGCGTCGGTCTCCACCACGAGGCGGTCCAGAGGCACGCGGGCAGCCACGTCTTTTAATCTGGCGGATTTGGGGAATGTCACCGGCCCGGCTATGGAGATGTAAAATCCCATTGCGATACATTCCTTGGCCATCTCCCAGCTACCGGAGTAACAATGGATTACCCCACCCGCGGGGAAAGGGCCGTCGTTACGTAAAATATCCATCGTGTCACCGTGGGCCTCCCGGTCGTGAATGATCACGGGCAAGTCAAGCCTCTTGGCAAGAGACAGTTGCCCCCGGAACACCTTCTTTTGTTCCGGAACAGGGGAAAGGTTCCGGAAATAATCCAGACCCATTTCACCCAACGCCACGACTTTAGGGTGAATCGCCAGCTTTTCCAATTGCTCAAGGTAATCGGACGTTGTCTCACCGGCGACATGGGGGTGTACTCCCACCGCGGCGTAAACCAAATCATACTTTTCCGACATTTGCAGGGCTTTGCGGGAAGAATCAAGTTCAAAACCGACGTTGATTATATTTACAACTCCAGCGTCGCGAGCCCGCTCGATCATTTCATCGCGGTCGGCGTCGAAATCCTCAAAGTCCAAATGGGCGTGTGTATCAAACAAGATCACAAACATCATTCCTTTGTTTTTTTCACGTCGATGCGCGGGAATAAGGCCTGCCCCTTTTTCACTGTCGTACCTGCGGGCAGCTTACCCCAAACCAGTGACTCCCAAGTCGCGAGTTCAGGCCGGTCTTCAATGCCAAGTTGCGCCCAGACCTTGCCCGGCATCAACGGCATAAAAGGAGAAACCATGATGGCAATAAACCGCAGGCTTTCGGCGAGATTATATAACACCGTGGCAAGCCGCTCCTGCATGGCGGGATCCTTGGCCAATCCCCAAGGAGCTGTTTCATCCACGTACTTGTTGGCTCTGCCGACCAGACGCCAAATCGCGGCCAGCGCGTTGGACAGCTCCATTTTTTCCATAAGCTCTTCAACAATGGCGGGGGTCTGTTCGGCCAAATCAATTAGTTCCCTGTCTAGTTCTTCAGAAGCGACAGGCGCCTGAACTGTCCCCTGAAAATATTTTTCTACCATTGCCACCGACCGGCTGACCAGGTTGCCCAAGTCATTGGCCAAATCCTTGTTGATGCGCTCCACGAGCAAATCCTCATTGTAGTACCCATCTGAACCGAACGGCAACTCGCGAAGCAGGTAATAACGGATGGCGTCGACACCGTATTTGTCGATTAGCGCCAGCGGATCAACCACATTGCCCTTGGATTTAGACATTTTTCCACTGTCCAAAAGGATCCAGCCGTGGCCTACCACCTTTTTCGGCAGTTCGATCCCCAACGCCATTAGAATTGCCGGCCAGATAATACTGTGGAACCGGATGATGTCTTTAGCCATCAAGTGCACATTAGCCGGCCAATATTTTTTAAACAAGCTGTCATCCTCGCTCCCGTAGCCGAGGGCGGAAATGTAGTTGGTAAGAGCATCAATCCATACATAGATAACATTTTTCTGATCAAAAGGAACCGGTATACCCCAGTCAAAGGTGGTCCTGGATACACAAAGGTCTTCCAAGCCGCTTTTGATAAAGCTTACCATTTCGTTCCGCCGGGAGGTCGGCTGGATAAAATCGGGGTGTTCATCTATATATTGAAGCAACCGGTCAGCGTATTTGGAAATCTGGAAAAAGTAATTCTCCTCACTGACCATTTCCACCGGACGGCCGCAGTCAGGACAATTTCCTTCAACCAGCCGCGCCTCTGTCCAGAATGTTTCGCACGGTGTGCAATACCACCCTTCATAGCCGGCCTTGTAAATATCACCCTGATCATAAAGCTTTTGAAATATTTCCGATACCACCTTTTTATGGCGCGGCTCGGTGGTGCGGATAAAGTCGTTATTACTCACTTCCAGCCGGCTCCAGAGATTTTTAAAACCGGCTACAATCTTATCCACATACTCCTGCGGAGTCTCCCCTTTAGACTTGGCGGCCCGTTCAATTTTTTGACCGTGTTCGTCAGATCCTGTCAGGAACCAAGTGTCATAACCCGTCATTTTTTTAAAGCGTGTCATAGTGTCCGCGGCTACGGTGGTGTATGCGTGGCCGATGTGCAGATTATCGCTCGGGTAGTAAATTGGCGTGGTAATATAAAATGTTCCTTTTTCCATGATCCTTCCTCCCTGATTCTCCAAGAACAAATCAACAAAAAAACCCGCACCCCGTTTTGCATGACAAGGGCGGAATTTTTATACTGATTTTAGCAGGATAAATAGCAACTTGTCAAGTTTACTCAAATCTTGTTATCAAGCAAAAAAAATGTAAAAAATTATAAAATGCTGGTTGACTTTTAATGACATCATTGGTACCATTTAGCTATGCAATCTTAAGGTTTTTGTTGCATTATATAGAAAAAAGGAGGAGGTAGCAATGAAATCCACAGGTATTGTAAGGAAAGTTGACGAACTGGGACGGGTGGTTATTCCTATCGAATTAAGGCGGACTTTGGGAATTGATGAGAAGGACGCGCTGGAAATTTACGTCGACGCGGAAAAGATTATCCTGAAGAAGTACGAGCCCGCCTGTGTTTTCTGCGGCAACGCATCCGACGTGCAGCATTACCGCGGCAAGCTGGTCTGCCGTGAATGCGCGGTAAGCATGTTCGAAAATACCCAGGCTATCTAAGAATCAGGAAATGACACAATTACTGCTATCCATTTAAAAAGACAGTTGCGACGAGTTTTATAGTACAAGCTGTTAAATAACTAAGTGACTGAAAAGTAAAACCAATATCTCTTCAGCTACTTAGTTTGTTTTTTTGATACCACCGCCTGGTAAACCTCCCTCCTTGGCAAGCCATGTATGCGGGCAACCTCGCGAATGGCTTCCTTTCGCCCGGCGCCCTCCGCTTCAAGCCGGGCGACATGCTCAGCCGGTTCCAGAGAAACCTGTATTGTTTCAGCCACCTCCAACCGCTCACCCGTGGCGCCGGCCAGAACAAGACAAAATTCTCCCCTGGGCTCTTTCCCCCGGAAATGTTCCAGCACCTCGTCCACCGTACCCCTTACCACTTCTTCGTGCTGTTTGGTCAGTTCTCTTGCAGCCACCATCAGGCGGTTTCCAATAATCTCCCGAAAATCAATCAGAGTTGCCGTCAAACGATGTGGCGCTTCATAAAAAATCAGTGTTCTCGGCTCACGCGACAAAGCGGCCAGCTTGTCCCGCCGCGCCTTCCGGGCTGCCGGCAAAAAGCCTTCAAAAGCAAAAGCGCCGGCAGGCAGTCCTGACACAACCAGCGCGGTGATGCCCGCGCTGGGACCGGGCACCGGAACCACCTTTTGGTTATTTTCCAGCGCCGACGCCACCAATTCAGTGCCGGGGTCCGAGATACCCGGCATGCCGGCATCGGATACCAGGGCAATCTTTTTGCCCGCGGCAAGCAGATTTAGGAGATATTCTCCTTTTTTCTGGCGGTTATGCTCATGGTAGCTGGTCAGCGGGGTGTGGATATCGTAATGGCTCAGCAACTTGCGCGTGTGGCGCGTATCCTCGGCCGCGATTAAATCAACTTCACGCAATACCCGTAAGGCTCTCAACGTGATATCCTCCAAATTGCCGATGGGAGTAGCGCAAAGATACAGCGTCCCTCTTTGTTCCATAGCCCAAAATTCACCTCTGCGACATTTTAACCTTCCGTTCGCTTCGCGCCCGGTTCATGCTCCTTTCTTAAAAAAGCCATACAAAAAAGACACCCCGCCGTTCGCCTGCCTCCGAAGTTTAAATTGCATACATGAAAACCTTGATCATAAAGCTCCAGAAGGTTAATAAAACCCTCGCCTGTTTTCTCCGCTTCACCCTGCTCCGCGCAAACAACGCCTCTTTCCCGGCAGGCGGCAGCCAGCCTCTTTCTCAGCTGGGCATTTTCCTCTTCCAACTCATGCGCTTTCTGTTTTATCTCTTGCATTTCCGCTAAAAGAGCATGCAGTTTGGTTTCCATATCTTTTATTATTTTAAAAAAAGATTGCAACTAAACACTCTCCCCATCCAGTGTTCCGGCGCACTTCTTTTTTTCATCCGTCTGGCAGTTGCAGGCTGGACTGTTTTTCAAAGTTATTTCCCCGTTCTGGTATTCCTTCACGATTTTACTTTCCTTTAGCTCCACGCTCAGGCCCTTTTTAAAGATATTAACACCCGCCACTTTTCCTTCTCCATCAGGCGTTATCACCCATGTCCCAATCTCCGGAAACTCCTCCTTGGCGTGTTCGTAACACTCATTTTCATATTTCAGGCAGCACATCAGCCTGCCGCAGATACCTGAAATTTTAGTCGGGTTTAAAGAAAGGTTTTGGTCCTTCGCCATTCTGATCGACACCGACACAAAATCAGACAGCCAGGCTGAGCAGCAGAGTTCCCTGCCGCAGCAGCCAAGTCCGCCGACCATCTTTGCCTCGTCCCGCACGCCAATCTGTCTTAATTCAATCCTGGTCCGGAAAACAGAAGCCAAATCTTTAACCAGTTCCCGAAAGTCGATCCTTCCTTCGGCGGTAAAGTAAAAAATTATTTTATTTCCATCAAAGGTTTGTTCAACACCGACAAGTTTCATCGGCAGCTTATGGGCTGATATTTTCTCCAGCCCGACCTGAAAAGCCCTGCATTCTTTTTCTTTGTTTACTGATACCTGGCGAAGATCAGTTTCATCAGCTTTGCGGATTACCATTTTCAGAGGAGCAACCATCTCATCTTCTTCCACCTCCATGGGACCGGCCACCACCTGACCGTATTCAATACCTCTGGCGGTTTCGACTATTACTCCGTCACCTTGTGTCAACATATTTCCAGCGGGGTCAAAAAAGTATACTTTCCCAGCCTTTTTAAAACGCACCCCTACCACTAGCAGTCCCATTGGTAAACCTCCCAATCTGTTTGTGTGCCGCTAATCCCCCCGGCCAGGCGCAAAAATAATGCCTCAAGAACCAGTCTTGTATTTGCGTTGCCCAGGACTTTAGTCTTTGCCTTTGTAATATCTTCTATTATTTCCACTAGACGCCCGGTTTCAAAATAACCAGTCTCTTTTTCCAACGCAATAATCTGGTCGGGGTTAAATAAAAGTCTTGCTTCGCCTGTCTCTTTCCAAACTAAAAGATCCCGGAACCAACACGCCAGCATTTCCAATAAACCCAAAGCGTTGTCCCTGTTCTTGGACACTTTCTCCGCTTCTTCCAAAGCCTCCAGAGCACCCGCTTCCTTCAATAAAACAGTCAACCGGAGAGCGGCATCCCGCTCTTTTTGAAAGGAACCTGAAGCATAAGCAAGCGCCTTGCCCAGGCTGCCGCCGGATAGAGCGGCCAGCAGCCCGGCTTCATCCCGCGCCAGCCCATGCCGGTTGTATAAAAGCGAATTAAGTTGATTAAAAGGAATTAACTTGAAATTAAACTGCTGGCAGCGCGACAAAACGGTAGAAGGCAATATCTGCGGCAACGCTGTCAGCAGGATAAAAACTGTTTCGTCAGGCGGTTCCTCAAGTGTTTTTAACAGGCAGTTGGCAGCTTCGGAGGTCATTGCTTCAGCCTGCTCAATTATAATTACTTTTCGCCCGCCCTGATATGAGTGAAACATTACCTTGCGCTGTATTCCACGTATCTGTTCAATCTTTATTGATGAGCCTTCCGGCCGCACACAGTGAAGGTCCGGGTGATTGGCGTGCTCAAACTGCCGGCATGCCCGGCATGACCCGCAGGCGTCACCCTTGTCCGGACCGGCGCAGAGCAGTGACCGCGCAAACGCCAGGGCGGTTGTCGCCTTGCCTACTCCTTCCGGCCCCGCAAATAAATAGGCATGGCCCACCCTGTCATATAGAAGAGCGTTAAGCAAAGCCCGGATAATCTGTTCGTGCCCGGTTATTTCTCTCAGGAGAAGCATTGCAAAACTCCTATCATAATAAAGTAGTCAGGAGTCAGGAGTCAGGAGTCAGAATAATCTTAGGGTATAACTCAAGGGTTAAAAAACCTTAAAGGAATGCAAGAACCCTACTGAATTCTGACTACTGACTACTGACTACTTGAATAGTAACAACATTCCTAAACAAGAACAATATCCCTGACTACTTGATAGATTTCCTTGTGAATTTCCTCAATATCTCTTAGCCGCCCGCCGGCTACGCAATTAATCCGGCGCCATTTATGCCGCTCAGCGATTTTGCGGGCATTGTGGTACGATTTTACGATATATTCATAATTTCGTTCATGGATATCTTTTTCTTCTTCACCCAGCTTGTTAACCCTGCCGTTGATAAGCACTCTGCTATACTCCGGCGGCATATCCAAAAAAATGACTAAATCGGGTGCCGGGAGCTGAAATAAGGTGAACTCAAAATGCAACAACCAGTTGATATAATTTTCTCTTTCAATATCGTTAGTTATTTTCGCCGCTTGATGAACCATATTCGCCGTCGTATAGCGGTCGGCGATAATAATACCGCCCTTATTATAGAATTCTTCCCATTCTTTCTTATACGAGGCATACCGGTCAACAGTATAAAATGTGGACGCGATATAAGGATTCACTTCATTCGGATCACTGCCGAATTCACCGTTTAAGTACATTTTAATTAAGGCCGAAGAACCGCTCCCATAATTTGGAAACTCAACTTTTTTTGTATGATAACCCTCCGCCGTCAACCGCTTGTACAGTTTTTCAGCCTGGGTACCCTTGCCGCTTCCGTCGCCCGCTTCTAAAGCTATGAGTTTCCCTTTCATAATTGCTTCCGCACAGCCCCCTTGCTTTCCCTATATGTTATTCTACCACAACTTTAATACTTTTTAACGTCTGGTCGGACGGTCCCTGGCAAGGCAGTCCAAGTTTTCTTACCGCCTCCAGGTAATCATAGACTCCGGGAGTTATTTCTTCTCCCGGACACAGTACAGGAATACCCGGCGGGTAAACCGCCACCATCTCGGCGGATATCCTGCCGCGGGCTTCTGCCGTCGCAATCCTTCGGACCGGAGCAAACCAGGCGTCCCTAGGCTTCATTCTGACGACCGGACAAGCCGGTATTTCGGGCAAGTTGACAGGCGCTGCGACAAGCTTGTCCCGCTGCGCTATCTCCGACAAAGCAAAGACCAGGGCGTCGCACTCCGCCGTCGCGCTGCCGGGTGACAAAAATGCGACAATATTGACCTGGTCGGCCATTTCAATATAAATATTGTAGCGACTGGATAACAATTCGCCGACCTGATAACCGGTCAGGCCCAAACCTCTAACCGATACGACCAGTTTAGTCGAATCAAGAGATTGACTGCCGCCGGCCAGGTACTCTTCTGATAAAACCTCCAGTCCGTTGATACCGGACAGTCGCTTTCTTGTTTTGTTCGCCAGTCTCAAGGTCCTTTCCAACAAGTCTTCGCCGGTTAAGGCCAGTTGCCGCCTGGTCAGGTCAAGTGAAGCCATCAGAAGATAAGACGGGCTGGTGGTCTGTAATAAATCCAGCGCGCCGGCCACCGCGCCGGCATCAAGAAGCCTGCCGCTCAGGTGCAACAGCGAACTCTGGGTTAACGAGCCGCCCATTTTGTGGGTGCTCTGCACGGAAGCATCGGCGCCCGACGCCATGGCGTCACCCGGCAACCCGCGGTGAAACCGCAGGTGGGCGCCATGCGCCTCATCAACGAAAAGCGGTTTGCCGGCGGCGTGAGACACCCGGACCTGCCCGGCTAAGTCATCCGCAACCCCGTAATAGTTCGGGCGTACTGTCAGAACTGCCGCGGCGCCGGGGTTCGCTTCCAGCGCCTGATTTATTTGCCCGGGCGAAACGCCTGAAGCAATTCCAAACTCATTAATTATTCCGGGCATTACATACACCGGGTCGGCGCCGGACAAAATTAAACCGCCCATTACGGAGCGGTGGGCGTTCCTGGGAACAATTACGCTCCCCCGTTCTCCCACCGCCATTAGTAAAGCATGAATTCCCACCGTAGTGCCGTTTACCAGAAAAAAACTCTTAGCGGCTCCATAAGCCCGGGCCGCCAACTCCTGAGCCCGGGCAATCACTCCCCGCGGGTTATGCAAGTCGTCCAGCTCCGGTATCTCCGTCAAATCCAATGCGAACAAAGCCTGTCCTTCAAGAGATGACAGTTCCCCGGACAGACCCCGGCCTTGCTTGTGCCCAGGCATATGAAAATTTGCCGCTTGTTTCCCGGCATAGACTTGTAATGCTTCAAAAAGGGGAGCGTCACTTTGCCCGTTAATGGTTGACAACCTCCAAGCTAATTGATAACTGACAAATTTACCAAACCATTATTTCGCAGGAAAACACAAGTTATACTAATTAACTATTTTAGCATAACTGTCTCCGCCTTACCAAGTTTAGGCATAGTTATTCCCAATAGTTTTAGCTCATAGATAACTGATTCCTGGTCAAAATATTTTTAAACAACATTAAAGAAAGGGTGTGGACAGCCACGGCCGGGAATATTAAATCGAAAGTCGATGAAAAATCCCTGTCAAAAAAGTATCGCACCAATGTTGGCAGATTAATCAAGGCATTTAAACTCGGTCTTTCCGATCAAGAAATTGCTGACCGGACCGGTGTTAAGCTCTCCACTATCTATTTAATTAAACAAGACATCGAACTGCTTCACAGGAGGCTACGCCTTGCTAAAAAGAAACAAGAGTTGGCAGAAGCTCAGACTTTAGGAAAACACCAAATTTTTTTTAACCCTTTGATAAAATAATCATAATCCGGGTTATCCGCGGATAAGGCCATGATTTTATTTTCACAGTTGAAACAGATATTATGACCGGTGATAAAAAGCGACTGCTCACCCTCTTGCAGCGCTTGCCGGCAAATAATACATATTGGTGAAATGTTGACCATCTTTCCATCCCTTCTAAGTTTCCTCAGATAACGTAACGAATAAATAAAAATTATTTAATAAAATATGCATTTAATTATTCTTAGGTGACCTTTAAGCTTACATCGGATTGTTAATAAAATATTATAATTCAAAACCTGCCATCTCAATGGGGGTGGCAGGTTTTTGTAATTTTTGTATAATAGTGGGCACCGTTGAATAAGGGTTTAATGCTTCACCTTTTTTTCTATATGTATGGCACAGTCCGGGCAAACGTTCTGGCAAATCCCACAGGCAATACAGTCGTTGTTTGCCCGGACCGACGGTGTGCCGTAAACACCTAGCACGTTGGACCAGTCCAGGGACTTTTTTGGGCATTTTTCAATGCATAACCCGCAGCCTTTGCATAAACCAGGGAAAAGTGTAAAAAATCCTTTTTCCGTTTCCTGAGTGCTCGGTTGAAATTCCATAGTCATGGTTAACTTCCTTTCCTTACAATCTTTCGATATCCGGCTTTCAAGCCTCGGCTACCAGTTCAACGCCCCGCTCCATTGCTTTAAAATTCAAATCACGCAATCTCGGCTGCTTTTCAAATTTATAACCCAGCTTTTTTTCGACGGCAGCTTTGGCCTGATCCAGGGATATTACACCAGTAGCGCCGATAACCGCTCCCATGATGATAATGTTGAACACCCTGGGGTGAAATTCGTTTTTAGCTACATCGATAGCCGGTATGGGCAAGATTCTGCCTGCTTTTTGGGGCAGTTCACCTTCAATACCCTCGATCCCGCGCTCATAGACAAAAGTGGTATCGGGGCCTGCATAATTAGCCGTGCGGCGCACGGCGCGGTCACTGAGAGCCACCACGATATCGCCGGTCTGAAATTTTGGCGCGCCGATATTGCCGTCACTAATCTGAACATAGGCCACTGACACCCCGCCGCGCTGTTCCACACCGAAATTAGGAATATACAAGGCCTGTTTACCTTCCTCATTTGCCGCTTCCGCGATAATCTCAGCTACTGACTGAACTCCCTGGCCACCTTCACCGGCCAGCACAATCTTCATAGTTTTATCCATTTAGCCGAGCCCCCTCCTGACCGACTGCCGGCGTCTTCGTTTCACCCACCTTAAAATAAACCGGCATTTTCTCTTCGATAAAATCCCACGTTTCCGCGGCGTTGGTACGCCAGTTGGTAGGGCAGGCGGAAAGAGCCTCAACAAAAGAAAAACCAATCTCCATCATCTGATTTTCCAGCGCTTTTTTAATGAAGCTTTTCAACTGGCGGAGGTTGGCGATGCTGCCCCGCGCCACATAAGCCCCTTCCCTGCTGACGGACGCGACCATTTCCTGGCCGTGCAGCGGGTATCCGGTAGTTTCAGGATCACGCCCGTAAGGGGTGGTTTCTGTTTTTTGCCCTGGCATGGTAGTTGGCGCCATTTGTCCGCCGGTCATCGCATACTGAGTGTTGTTGGCCAAAATGGCGGTGATTTTCTCATCGCGCGCGGCCGCGCTGATGAGGTGCTGCACGCCTATCGAGTAACCTCCCCCGTCACCCATGTAAGCTATGCAGATCAATTCCGGTCTGGCCCGCTTGATGCCGGTTACCACGGGTGTGGTTCGCCCGTGGTGAGTCTGGATGGAATCCAGGTTAAAAAAGTCCCATGACAGCAAAGAGCAGCCAATATCGCACCCGAACACCGTTCTCCCCTGGATACCCAGTTCATCAATAGCCTGTCCCAGGCATTTTAAAACCAGGCCGTGGCCGCAACCCGGGCAAAACTTGTGGGGTTTAGTATCTGCCCGCCAGCTTTGAGGCATGACGGGCTCTATAGCGCAAGAATTATTTACCGACAATCCACAGCACCGCCCTCAAGTGGTATTATTACCGAATAATCATATTTTACCTGGCTGGCGGACAGCTTATACTGTGACTTGTGAAAGAATTTTGGAGAATTCAGAAGTCAGGTGTCAGAATTAAGATTTAAGAATTAATTTTACCATTAGAGACCTTTGGGTATATAACGCGCCTCATGTTCGGCCCCTATAAATGTACGAGCTCTATCGCCCTCAGGTTCGGTCAAACTCGGCGCTTTGCGCCTCAAACAGTTCCCTCACTTATCCTCGGGCTCGTCCGCTCTTTGAATAATGCCTCAAAATCGCCGCTTATATATACCCAAAAGTCACTTGTCCACAAATTGCAAGGAGCGTAATTTCTTAAGCAATTAAAAAAAGCCAGGGACAACCCTAGCTTACCGCTATCGCGAATACCTTTTACTTTGGGTATTTATTTTTCAGAGATTTTTTAGCACATTTACACGTCTGACAATTCTTTTTCATAATCTGGCTATCCTTTCTTTACTTCATAACCGTAATTGGTCCTTCACCAAATCACATACCAGCCCTTGCTACGTCTCGCACCGGTAACGTGGTAGTCTTGGCTTTCGGTAATGCAGCCGTGGAAGCATGTACTCCTTCAAGGTGCAGTTAGTCACATGGTACCAGCGCCGGTGCCAGTGAAAGTCGATCGGCTGAGATTAAGAATTATTTATAAAAATTTTCTGTATGAAGAAGGAATTATCTAATTAATGTCAAATAATTCATGTACGGCAGGTATCAAGACACCTTCTTTTTTACAATACAATAGTATATACTATAAATAGCGGACGCCTGCTCAGAGCTTTATCTGAGCGTCGACCTCCACCTTCGGGCGGGGGTTCGGCTTTTATGTCCGAAACAGCTTATTTATTTCATTATTTTTAGAAATAGATTCATTTTGCTGAATAGAACCTGCCTGTAAGTTTTGCTCGTCTTGAGTCCGTAGATTCTCTGTAATTTTAGGATTTTCGTTTTCAGATGAATCATCTAATGTTTTGTTTAAGCTCAACTTATAATTTGATAATTCTGGGTAATTATTAAACAACTCTTCAGGTGTTGTCCTAGTATTTGCCCATGGTTTTCCAGTATCAGACAATGGAAGCAAAAATGCCTTAGTAATACATTTTATTAAATCATCAAATATTTTTTTCGGAAGACCTGATTCTGGATATTCTCTTTCATTAAATGATAATTTTAATAATTCTTTAACACCAGACAACGTAAAAAAGCGGGTATATGGGTTAACAGTTAATTTTTCATCTTTTAGTATGTCTATCTCTTCCTGTGTCCACCCAGGCAAATCTAAGGCATATTTAAGTAAATGATAATCGCGTACATTTCGGCGTACATTCGGCTTTGATGCACCTAATCTCGATGCTATTTCGTTAATTGTTTCACCATGGTTAAACCATCTCGCAGCTCTCCTCATTTTGGCAATGGGAGACCATTTTTGGATTCCGGGTTCTGTATGACGCTTTGTTAGTACATTTTCTGCCATATTGCGATTTGGAGCCACATCAGCTTTTATTTGGCTGATATTTAATATGAGTTCCTCGCTATCCGCTTTTGGAAAACGCTTCTTATACTCTAGAGGTACAAGTGTTGGATTGAGGAGCATTTGACAAGCACAAACACGCCGGTTACCCTCTAAAACAACATGTTTTCCATCAATAATACATGTAATTATCCTATCGCCAGGTAGTAAACGTTTTTCACGAATAATATCACTCGCCAAATCAACAACTTCTTCATATTTTAAAAGTTGCAACCTAATTTCTTCCTGGGAAGCATTAATACTAGCATCAATCCTAGGGTTTAATTGATCCAAAATAAAGATCAAGTGTATTTAAAGTAGCTTCTGCCCAAGAAAAATCATCCATAGAAAAACCTCCAAGAATAATAAACTTCCTTTATAATGGGTTAAATTCTTCGACATTAAATAACAAATCCCTTCCAACTAAACCATATTAAGTCCACATAATTGTTAATAACATCATTTAAAGAATACTTTAATGTTTTAGCATCGGAACAAATTCGTAGTTGGCGACCTTTGGGTATACAATGCAACTCATATTCGGCCCCTATAAATGTACGATCTCTATCGCCCTCGGGTTCGGTCAAAACTCGGCGCTTTGCGCCTCAAACAGTTCCCTCACTTATCCTCGGGCTTCTTGCTCTTTGAATTAGGCCTCAAAATCGCCGCTTATGTATCCCCAAAGGTCACTTATCCACAATTCTCGAAAAGCATAATTTCTTATACAAATAAAAAAACAGGAGTCGTTAATCAGAAATTTTTATTCTGACTCCTGACTCCTGAATTCTGACTCCTGTTTTTTATTTAAGGATCTCCATCGCCGCGGCTTCCACCTCTTCAGCGGTTATTCCCATACCTGGTTTGAAAAACGTATTAATCTTGGCAGGCGAACCATAAGCAACATCTTTAAACAACCTGGAAAGTTGACCGTACGAGGATTCCATCAGCAATATCTGTTTATTGCTTGCCATCAATTCTTTAATTTGCGGAACAGGCAGCGGACGCAAGGTCACCGGGCGGAAATAACCGACTCGCAAACCCTTTTCCCGCATGGCTTCCACGGCCGCTTTGATCGCGCGGTAGACAATGCCGTGCCCGACAATCACCAGTTCAGCGTCTTCAATGCCGAAAGCATGGTACTCGGCCACCTCCGGACTGATCTTTTCATAGTCCTGTAGAGCGTCCATGACTAATTCGTAGAGTTCTTCCTCCATATTGTAGGTATTCCTGAAATGGGCGGGAGGCCTGTCCTTCCCGGGCACTCCTTCCTTGCCGACATAAGGCTCGGGGGGAATCAACTCGATGCCCCGTGCTTCCGGGTCATAAAGCGTCAGCGACTCGCGCATTTTGGCCTGGTAACCGTCCCCCAGCACGAAAGTGGGAAAGCGGTATTTCCACGCCGTATTAAAAGCCTTGATTGTATAATCATATAGCTCCTGGTGACTGGATGTAGAGTAAACAATGCGCATACCCTCTCCGTTACCGCCGATAGTGGTCATAGTCACTTCCTGCTGGGAGTAAATCACTGTGGCCGTGGACGGGCCGCCTCTCTGCTGGATAATCAATACAGTAGGCAAACGCATCATTTCAGCCATGGACATCGGTTCCTGCATCAGGGTGTTGCCCGGCCCGGCGGTGGCTGTAAAAGCTTTGCGCCCGGCCATAACGCCGCCGATGGTGGTAAAACCGGCTGAAAGTTCATCTTCCGTTTGTAAAAATTTTTTGTCATATTTGGGCGCCAGTCTTGTCCAATAGTGCATGATTTCGTTCTGCGGCGTAATCGGGTAGCCATACATGATGTCGGCCTTGGCGGCCAGCGCGGCCCAGGCAACCACCTCGTTGCCGGTCATAAACGCCTTTTTTTCCTGCTCAACTATTTTTTTCGACACTAGTGATCCCCCTTCGGTCAGTTTCCGTTAATAAATCACCAAAACGCCTTCTGCATGTACCTTGTCAAAACGCGGACCGGATTGCCCATGCAGTCGACATCACCGATTTCTTCAGCTATACTTGTCACGGCGGCAGTCGCCACTACCGGCAGACCAAGATAGCTGGCAGCCTCCGCAACCACCCGCGCGCCTTTCTGAACCACCTCTGGCGTGGTTTCATCGGCGAGGTGGGTATTGTTCAGCAGCCCGTCGACCCTGCCCATCTCCCTGACATGCTCCACAATATCTTCGACTCCGGCCGTCATGGGGCGCGAGATATTGATCACGGCGATCACCTGCAAATCCGGGTCGGTCATGGCGCCCTCCAATAAATTCAGTGTCCTGGTGCCTTCCACACCGTAACCGATGTCCAGGATGATATCACCTTCATGCCGCAGCGCCCACCTGGCGCCCGGTTTTAAAGTTGTGCCGGCCTCACCAAGCCCGACGGTTTCCTTAGTCTTCCAAGCTATAACATTGATGCCCAGGGCTTTTAATTCTTCCTGGATTGGCCGCAAGGTGTAAACCGGCTCGACGATATCCAGGTCGACCAGGGTAACCATCCTGCCCTGGCGGGCCAGCGCCAAAGCCCGGTTTAAAGCATTCTCACTTTTACCCCCGGCATACTCGCCGGTATACGCCTCCACTATTCGCCTCGACATTATTATGCTCACCTGGCCTCAAATGCATCACTACCCCCAACCGCCCCTTGCCACCAGGTTTTCGCTCCTTTCAAATTTTAATTTGTCCACTACTTTGGATTAATATCCCGCTATCACCAAGATGCTGATAAGCTTTGTGAGTAACCCTGCGTCCGGACGGCGATCTGCTGATATACCCGGTTTTCAGCAAAAAAGGCTCTACCATATCCTGCAGGGTATCCACTTCCTCATTAAGCGTAGCGGCAATTGCCTCTATACCAACCGGACCGCCTTGATAATTCTCGATTATCGTTTTCAGGTATGATTTATCCATTCCGTCAAGGCCTTCCGGGTCGATACCTTCCAACCCGAGAGATTTTATCGCTATTTCTTCATTTATCGAGCCGTCGCCGATTACTTCAGCATAATCCCTCACTCTTCTTAAGAGCCTGTTGGCAATCCTGGGCGTACCCCTGGAGCGCCTGGCGATTTCCAGAGCTCCTTTCTCATCAACAGGCACGTTGAGTATTGAACTCGACCTTTTTACTATCTCGCCTAATTCTTCCGTTGAATAAAAATCGACATGATGCAGGATGCCAAAGCGGTCACGCAAAGGTGACGACAAAAGACCGGCCCTTGTAGTTGCTCCCACCAGGGTAAAATGTTTGATATTTACCTTGATGGTCTTGGCGAACGGCCCTTTATCCACGACAAAGTCTATTTTAAAGTCTTCCATCGCGGAGTATAAAAATTCTTCAACCGGCCGGGGCAGCCGGTGTATTTCATCAATAAACAAGACATCCGCGTACTGCAGGTTTGTCAGTATGCCCATCAGGTCCCCGCTCCGCTCAATGGCCGGACCGGAGGTGCAAATAATATTGGATGACATTTCATTGCTGATAATATGAGCTAAGGTTGTTTTCCCCAAGCCCGGCGGGCCGTAAAGCAAAACATGGTCTATCGGTTCGCCCCTCTTTTTCGCCGCTTTTATCGAAATGCCCAGGCGGGTAAGCAAATCTTTCTGGCCTATGTAGTCGGATAATTTATCCGGTCTGAGCGACCACTGAAACTTTTCCTCGCCGGGCTGCTCATTAGTATCGATTAAACGGAGCCGCGTCAAAAAATTCACCTCTCCTAAAATGATTTGGCCTTGTTTCGATAAATCTCTTCTAACAGCTCTTCCGCTGTCAGAATATTATGATTCTTAGAAACAGTATCCTTAATCATCCTCTTTGCCTCGCCTAAATTGTATCCCAATTGAAGCAGCACCTGCAACGCTTCATTGCCAATGCCGGGATCAGGCCGGCCGACGTCGGCATCATCAGTTTCTCCGGAAGCTGTTGTGAAGCCGGCAACTTTGCCCCGGAGCGACGCTATTATTTTATTGGCTGTTCTTTCCCCAATTCCTTTAAGTTTTTTCAGAGTTTCGACATCCGATTTTTCAATGGCCCCCGCAATTGCTGAAATTGGGATCGTTACGGCCGCCAGGGCGGTTTTCACCCCAACTTTGGCCACACTGGTAAACAACTGAAAAAATTCTTTATCGGCTTCATCTTCAAATCCAATCAAAGTTGGCGTTTGATGTCCGCCGGCGATGTTGCTTTCGATATAGTAAATTGTGTGCAGCGAAATTCTTTCACCGATTTTTTGGGTTTGAAAACGTTCCCTGGAAAAACTCGTCAAGCATACCTCGTATGTAATGTTGTCAACGTCCAGCAATATCCCTTTTGGGCTTAGCCCGGCATAAGCGCCGCTAATTTTTACAATCATCTAACAGCCCTCCAGGTCATGGCCATGAAAAATGTGGCATAAAGCCACGGCAATGGCATCCGCGACGTGATCCGGACGAGGCAGCGTATCAAGCTTAAGCCTGGCCTGAACCATTTTCTGTACCTGGCCTTTAGTGGCGCCACCAGTGCCGGTGAGCGACTGCTTCACTTTTCTGGCCGGGTAATGGTAAACTTTTATGCCCGCCCGCCCTGCGGCCAACAGGCACACACCTCTCGCGTGCGCCATCAGCAAGGCGGTCTTTGGATTATTGTAATCTGAAAACAATTCTTCTATGGCAAAGACAGCTGGTTTGAACTCATCGATTATATCGTCTAAACCGGCATATATTTGTGTCAGCCTGTCCTCCAGGGGATGCCCGGCCTTCGTCTTAATTATTCCCCCTTCAATTAGTTGAATAACAAAACTATTTTCATAGTCCAAGACAGCATAGCCCGTCGCGGCCAATCCCGGGTCCACCGCCAAAACACGTAACATGTCCGACATGTTAAGCATCACATTCTTTAGAATTTCCTAAATTATAATATACAATAATAAAAATTCAAACCCGAAAGTTTGAATTTTTCCGACTCTATATTGTATACTTTTCAAATAATAAAGTAATGAACAAGCACCAACAGCGCCACCCCGGGCAGTTGGAGAACCCCGGCGGTCAGGAGGGTAACCGGATTGATGGCGATATGCAAGCCCAGGTGCCCGAAGACAGCGTTTATCGCGAGCAGCAAGCCCCCTCCCAGCAGCATGCACGCGGCCAGGCGCACTAACAGCCGCAACGGCTGAAACAAAGCCGTGCCAATCAAATATAGCCCCAACAGACCTGCCAAACCGATAAAAACAAATTTCCCCTCCAATCCGGAGCACCCCCTTTGCACCATTATATGGCCAGGGATGGAAAATATTACTTCATTTCCCGCCTTCCTTCCAGGGACTTGCTCAAGGTTATTTGATCCGCATATTCCAGGTCGGCGCCCACGGGCAAACCATGCGCTATCCGCGTGACCTTCAGATTCAGGGGTTTAAGCAGTCCGGCCAGGTACAACGCGGTGGCGTCGCCTTCCACGTTCGGATTGGTTGCCAGGATTAATTCAAGCACTTCCCCGCCTTCGAGGCGCTTGAACAATTCTTTTATGCGCAGTTGCTCAGGCCCGACACCGTCCATTGGCGATATAGCCCCGTGCAGCACGTGATAAAGCCCTTTAAACGCCCTGGTCTTCTCCATTGCCACGACGTCCCTGGGACGTTCCACCACACAGATCACATCCCGCCTGCGCCGCTCGTCGCGGCAGATAAAACACGGGTCATCGTCGGTAAAGTTGCCGCATACGGAGCAATAACTAATGGCGGTCCTGGCCTCCTCCAACGCGCGGGCCAGGCTCAAAGCCACGTCAGCCGGGGCGTTCAAAAGGTGAAAGGCCAGCCGCTGCGCCGTTTTAGGGCCAATGCCGGGCAGCTTGGATAGTTCATCAATCAGCCGGGCAACCGGCCTGGCATAAAAATGCATGGCTAAAACAACCCGGGGATATTCATCCCGCCGGTGAGCTTGCTCATTTCCTGGGACACCATTTCCTGCGCTTTTTTCAACGCATCGTTGACCGCGGCCAAAACCAGGTCCTGGAGCATTTCCACATCTTCCGGATCTACCGCCTCAGGTTTTATTTCTATTGACAGAATCTCATTATTTCCGTTGGCGATTACCTTGATCATGCCGCCCCCGGCCGTGCTCTCCACTGTCCGGCTTTTCAGTTCCTCCTGTAATTTTATCATGCCCTGCTGCATCTTCTGCACTTGTTTCATCATCTTGTTCATATTTCCGCCCATCATAATTTAAAAGCCCCCTTTATAAAATAAGTTAAATCAGGCCTCAAAATAGCCGTTTATGCAGCCCACAGGTAGCACTAAACAAATGCTATTCGTCGTCAAATAATGAAGATAACTCTGTTTCGTCTTCAGGAATAATTTCCTTTCCGTTGAAACGGCGGCTGATATCATTAGCCGGCTCAGTACGGACAGCGGGCATGTGGATTTCCCCTTGATAAAACCTGTAATTAACCTGCCATTCACCGCTAAAAAACTTGCCCAGCAGTTCCTCAAAATATTTCTTATTCTCAGGGCGCTCAGCCATCGCATAAGCCAATTCCGCGCCTTCCGGAAAACCCGCGATCAGGCTGTGCTCCTGCACCTGCAAGGGAACAGCTTTGATAAAATTAGGATAGATCGGCGGCCTTTCCTTACGCAACGCTTCCATGATGTCCCCCCAGGCAGCCCGGACCTGCTCAAGGCTTACCCCCGGAACTGACTCCCTGCCGGCTTCACCATGCAATTCCCTTGATATAGTGTCTTCCGGCATAGTTTCTACCAGCCTCTGGACCTCTCCGGTTTGGTCCGGCTCATATTGCGCGCCGGTTTTGTCAGGAACACCTTCCGGCTGGCGCAACCGGCCCGTTGCCTCAGTGAAACTTTGGAGTGCCTTGTATGGTTCATTGGAAACGCTCCGGTCAACCAGAAGGTTACCGGACTTTTCCGGGACAAAATTTTTTAGCTTTTCCTCTAGAGCCGCTACTCTTGCCGCAAGGGAAGACAAATCGTAAGTAATTTCCGGACGGCAGGCTTTCACCAGGGCAAGCTCCAGAATGACACCTGGCAGACTGCCCCACTTCATCTCCTGCTCGGCTTTGATCAATATGTCGACAGCGCGGATTAGCCTCTCCTCACTGAAATCCGCCGCACCGGGAACATTCTTTAAGGCGTCGCCCCATACTCCGCCCCCTGAATCACCCGGTGAAACTCTTTCCAGGATAATAGCCCGCAAAAAGGCAGCCATTTCCCTGGCGAAAAGCCGCAAGTCCTTCCCCGTGCCCGTCAACTCGCCAATCAGCCGCAGCGCCGGCCCGGTTTCGCCGGCAGCCAGGTACCCCGCCATCCTGCTCAGGATATCTAGACGCACAGTTCCAAGAATGTTGTGAACGTCCTCGGCTGTTACCTTCATTTCCCCCAAGGCCGCCCCCTGGTCAAGAATACTAAGGGCATCCCGCATGCCGCCCTCCGCGGCCCTGGCGATCAACAGCAGGGCCTCCTCATCCGCCGCTATTCCCGCCCCGGCGGCGACTTCCCTCAGTCGCCCGGTAATTTCGTCCGGGGAAATGCGCCTGAAATCAAACCGTTGGCAGCGGGAAAGGATGGTCAGCGGCACTTTATGCGGTTCGGTTGTAGCCAAAATAAAAACAACGTGCCTGGGCGGTTCCTCCAGAGTTTTCAGCAAGGCGTTAAAAGCCTCGTTGGTGAGCATGTGCACCTCGTCGATGATATATACCCGGAACTGCCCGGTTGTAGGCGCAAACTTGACTTTTTCCCTTAAATCCCTGATCTCGTCGATACCACGGTTGGAAGCGGCGTCAACTTCAACTACGTCAACGGAATAGCCCTCGGTAATGGACTGACAATTAACGCACCGGTTACAAGGCTCCGGTCCGTTCCGGTCAAGACAATTCAAAGCTTTCGCCAGCACCTTGGCGGTGGTCGTTTTGCCGGTGCCGCGGCTGCCGCAAAAAAGATAGGCGTGGCCGGTCCGGCCTGCCTCCACCGCGTTCCTCAATGTTCTTGTAACATGTTCTTGGCCGACAATATCCCTGAAGGTCTGAGGCCGCCACTCCCTGTAAAGCGCCAGATACGCCATCTTATTTCCTCACCTGACACATATTGGCTCAAACGCACCGCTTAAGCGACTTGAGCCAAGTTATATGCTATCCCGGTTATTATTCGCTATATAATATTATTTTCCTGTTAAATGAGAATAAATCACTGAACGAGGAGAATTACTATTTTTAAAAAACCTGGATGTGACACAGGCCGAATTTCTTGAATGGTATAAGTGATCGAAGACGGAAACGGATCGGGGTGCCAAAATGGCCCCGTCCGTTTCCTCCCGGTAATGGATAGTAAAATTGCATGTTAGCCAAGGCAAGGCGTTACGGGTTTGCCTGCGTCGTAAAAGTCCACGTTATCGCATCGTTGGAAGCGCCGTTCGTACTATATATGCTTCCTGCCGGTATGGTCACCATATAATTTGTGCCGTATACCAGGCCCACGTAACCAACCGTTAGCTGATTACCGCTTGCAGTCCCGTAAAAAGTCTTTGATGTGCCGCCGGCGCTTAATATGATTTGTACACTTGAACTACTCTGGAGCGCGCAGTCAAAGGTTGCCGTAATCGTGCCGCTTATCGGCGCCCCGGTCCTGAGGTTATTGACCGGGCTGATCGTAAGAGTCTGGTCACTTACGTTTTTCGTCACACTTACGGGATTGTTTTGGTCATCAGTCAGGGTGATATTATTATAGCCCGGCCCCTGAATCACATTTTCGCTGAAGTTCACTGTAATCCCCGTATTCGCCGGCACGCCCGAGGCGTTGTTCACCGGGTTAGTGCTTGTAATTGCAGGCGACGTGGTGTCCAGCGTTGTAAAACTAAAACTATATGGTCGCACCGGCGGGCATATTCAATTTGTACGTTATGCCTTCATTCAGTGAAACGGAGGGCGTGACCACCAGTACATTCCCGCTGACGCTGCTACTGGTTGTCACAGGGTTATTGTGGTTATCCATCAACGTTATACCGTTAAAGTTGTTGCCTGCAGTAATGGTTCCACTGAAAGTGACTTTGATCACTTTGTTTAATACAACTCCCGTCGCGCCATCCGCCGGGTCGGACACCGGAGGCGCGGGATCTTCGAACACGGCACATATGGAAAAGTGCTGCACCGTGGCGGTTACCGTCCAGTTCACCGGATCAACGGTACTGTCCTGGTATTCCCAGTAGCCTGAGGATGTGTTGTAGTAGATCGCCACATTTTGTTTGCCCTGCGCTGCCTTTTTTAACGGTCAGTTACCCGGTGAGGGGCGCATTACGGAGCGCAGGGCTGACAGTGTACAGGAAGGTCACGCTGCGGGCCAGATCGCCCCTGTGCAAGGGCAGGTCGGGGTAAAAGTTTTTGTCGGGTGAAAGCTGGGCCATGCCGGATTGAACGGCGGTTACTATTTGTCTGTAGGCCCAGTGGTCGCTTGGGACGTCCGCCATGGTTTCATCTTTGGCGGAAAGTGCTCCGCCGGACAGTCTTAAGAGCACTGAAACTGCCTCGGCCCTGGTAATGGTGGCGTCGGGGCCGAAGGTGCGGGGTATCCTTGGAATAATCCGCTTTTGGCGGCGGCTTCGATCTCGCGAAAGGCCCAGTGTTCAGCGGTCACGTCGCTGAAGGTGGGGGTTGTTTGTTCTGCAAGGGGTATACTTTTGGCCAGTACGAGCACTTTGGCCAATTGGGCGCGGGTGACGTCTCCGGCAGGTTGAAAGGTGCCGTCGGGGTATCCTTTGAGTATTCCTTTGGCAACCAGGTAGTGAACGTACGGCCAGAGCGGGTTGTCTGACGCTACGTCGGTGAAGGCTGTCTTTTCAGCCTGCTGCTCTTTTTCGGGCGTGGTACCGGCGGGCGCTGCGGCGGCCATGGCTACCTGGCCGCAGGTTAGCAGTAGGGCCAGGCATATTCCAAAAAGAATCAGGGTCTTATTTTTTTTGCGTTTATTTGATCTGGAAGTCAATGGTGTAATCATCCTCTTCATCCTCTCTTATAGATATCATTTTCTAGCTTATATAATATTTATCGCTACTGACCGGTATAGAAGTACAGGTCATAGTCGCCTGTTATAGGATTGCCGTTGGTGTCGGTGACCGCGTCTCTTGGTATGAATAAGTGGTATTTGACCAGGGTTCCGGTCGGGGTTCCGTTTAACATGTGTGGTTTTGCTTGGTCAGTCTCTGATCCTCCGTTGCTGCTCGACATTCCAATTCTGAAGTTGGTCACGTCGTTGCCTTCTGTATCGCGTATAGGGTGTTGCCCTCTGGTGTAACTTAAGAAGCTGATTGCCGTTTCGTCGCTGATGGGTGTTTCGATTGTCAATAACAGGCTGTTACCGCTGATTAAAACATATTGTATGTTTACTGAACTGCCGTTTGCCGAAATGGTAAAGTCCGTTGAAGCGGGTACAGATGTGTCATCGAGTTGTTCGTTAAACAATAAGGTGATCAGGCTGCCACTGATGGTTGCACTTTGTAATTGAGGTGGTGTACCAGATATGTAGGTAAATCTGTCCCCCGCAACCAAGGAGCTATACCCGCCGGGATCGCAAACGTTTACGTCAACCGTGCCGCTGCCCGGCGGGGATACGGCAGTCATTGCTGTGTCTGTACCCAAGGTAAAGCCGGCTGCTGGAATGCTGCCGAAGAATACACCGGTGACCGTACTTAAGCCGGTGCCGGTGATTGTTATGGTTGTGCCGCCGGTGGCCGGGCCGCTGGAGGGGTTGATACTTGTCACTACAGGCGCGGGGGTGTTTTTGGTAAAGGTGGCCGTGGCAGGCGCGCTCCAGAGCCCGGTGCCGCTGTCGTATACAGCGGCCGTTACTGTAGTGGTCTGTGTTATGTTAAATGGTCCGTTGTAGAATATGCTTGTTATACCCGGCATTATCATGTTCAGATTATAATACACTGAACTGGTTACGGTACTGTTAGGGTTGTTAATACTTACTTCTTGTGATGTGGTAAATGTCCCGCCACTGGGGGTAATGGCAGGCTCAAGACGTGCCTGTGGTTGGACATAAGTAAACTGGTCACTTATGCTTGTGGCACTCCACCCTCCCGGGCCGTACACTGCAACATCCACTGTGCCGCTGCCCGCAGGCGATATCGCGATCATTGAGGTATCGCTTTCCAGTGTGAAATTGATCGCGGCAGTGCTGCCGAACTTGACCGCACTAACAGCACTTAGGCCTGTGCCGCTGATTGTTACCGTTGTACCGCCTGATGCCGGACCAGTAATAGGGCTTATACCGTTTATCACCGGCGCAAGGAGTGCAACCCTGTTCACGGTGACGGTGTATGTATTAGTAATGCCATCTAGGGCACGCACCAAAATATTTACGGTATTCGGTCCTTCGCTCAGGTTGATGGGACTGCTGGCACTACCGCTTGACACCTGCACCCCGTTTACGTAAACCGCAGCGTTGACTGTATCTAAAGCTGTGGGGGTTACGGTGATACTTGTGATGCTGATGTCGATGTCGGTGCTGTAGCTGGTTACGCTAGAACTGAAAACGGGACTTAAACTTTCTGTGCTTAAAACCAGGCTACTCAGGTCTGCACACGACCAAAAAGAACCTGATTCCAGTTCACGCCGTCGGCCGATGTCAAAATCGGACCCCCCACGGCTACAATAGTGCCGTTGCCGTAACTCAATGCCCAATAGAACCAAAACTCCCCACAGCCGCAAACGTACCGTTACCATAACTCACCGCAAAAAAGCCATTTAAAGTGCCCGATGTCTGGATAGTCCAGTTCGTGCCGTTACAGTTCACGCTATCGGTCGAGGTCAATATTGTACCATTAGACCCCACAGCAACAAATATACCGTTGCCATAGCTCACGCTATTAAGTCGATTCCCTTGAGGTAAAGGGTTTCTCCAGGCCCATTGGTCAAGCGGGTCGGCCATAGCGGTAGAGCACATGGTTCCTGTCAGCAGGGCTATTGCAACTACTAGATAGTAAATCCATTTTTTAATGTACACCATTTCTTCTAACCCCTTATTTAACGTAATTAACTTCAATGATATGAGATATATCGTTACCGACCTGTATAAAAGTATAGATTAATGTCTTCCGACAGGGGACTGCCGGATGTGTCAGTAACCGCGTCTTTTGGTATGAACAGGTGGTTTTCCTTCTTTTAATCACCCTAATACCATTTCTTTACTAGAAATAACACACTTGAGCTTACAATGGGACAAATGGGGCGGGACTCACCGGACCCGCAAGCTAGATACCCATCAGAAGGACCCATGCACGGGGGTAAAAGAAAAAGAGCCTTGTGGCTCTGACGATTCATAAATACTTTATAAAAACCCCTTGGCTTATACACATCTAATGCGTATAATATATTCAAGAGGTGGACACAATGAAATAAACGAAGTCACGGCAAAGGCAATCCTCAAGCGAGCGGGGCTGAACTAAACCCCGCCTCACAAGAAATGGAGTGATAAAGAAATGAAAACTGCGTACCCTATCGTATTGACACCCACAGAAAAAATGTATGCCGTAACAGTCCCCGATTTGGCCATATCCACCCAAGGCGCTGATGTTGTGGAAGCGATGTATATGGCCCGTGACGCTATCGGAATGTGGATATGCTACGAACAGGACGAAGGCAGGCCAATTCCCGCGCCAAGCGATATAGCGGACGTGGAAACAAAGCCGGGCGAAATAAAAACCCTCGTGGATATTGATGTCGATGAGTATCGAAAGGCCCACGACAACCGCACTATTCGCAAAAATCTCACCTTGCCAAGCTGGTTAAACGAACGCGCGGAAAAGGCGGGAGTAAATTTCTCCCAGGTCCTTCAAGAAGGGTTGAAAAGCCGCCTTGGTATAAAGAAGCAACCATAACGGCTGTTTTACATTTTGACTTATGGTAATAGGGAATTTATAAGTCAAGGAAGGAACTAACTATTTATTCCAATGTTGCCACTGGAAAGCATCAACACCGTGGGGTATAATATCACCAGGGGGTGATTACATGAAAAAGGTAGAAGTTTTTTGCGTAATTGAAAAAGCTGATGGTGAATACCTTGCTTACTGTGACGAATTGCGGGCTACAGCAAGCGGTGACACAGAAGAAGAAGCATTAAATAATCTAAAAGCTGCCATAAAAGAATTAATCGATTACCAAGGACCACAAATCTTTGCCCCGAACAAAAAACGGATTCTGGTGGAGGTGGTCTGATATAGCCAATCTTCCCCAACTTACTTATAAAGAGCTTCTATCAACGCTTAAACACTTTGGCCATATTTTACGCGGTGAGGGTTCACCAATTATCATCGGCATCAGCCGAAAAGGGAACTCTTTTACAGTACACCACCACCAAAGTCGAAAAGTTACCCCCAGCAAGTTAGCCAAGATTTTAAAACACCTGGATGTGACACAGGCCGAATTTCTTGAATGGTATAAGAATTAAATCGGTTTCCGGCGGCTATTACGTATGCGCGCGTGCGCATTATTCCTTCGCAGTGGTTGATTAGCATGATTATAAACGGAACCGCCTTCTCCTGGCGAGAAGGCGGTCCCTCATATTTTAAGGCCGCGCACCTGCCTTTGAATATTAGTTTCCGGGCGATACACCCGCAGGTAGCTCGGACCAGGCGACCTCACGGCACCCGGAGTATTTCTCTTAGTGCTGCTTCCGTCAGGACCTGACACGGTTCAAGAAGCTCCGTCGCGTGAGACCCGATCGTCCACACCCCTTGCAAATGCCGGACCCCACAAGCTAAACCCTCGGGCAGGAATTCAACCCCGCTGCAGCGGATTGCGGGTATAGGGCACCGCTACCTCCCCGTCTAGCACGGCCAAAGTCTTCCCTTTTCATCCAGCGCGGCGCCGGCCACCCTGCCTGACTGCCGCCTGTAGATACCGGACAATAAAATGGCGGAGAGAGTGAGATTCGAACTCACGAGACGGTTACCCGTCCACACGCTCTCCAGGCGTGCGCCTTCATCCACTCGGCCATCTCTCCGTGCACTACTCAGGGATTACTATTAATGATTAACTTGCGTAAATAACAATCCATAAGAACACAAACCACGTTAAATAATTATACACGTATTTATTATTCACTGCAAGTATTTTTCCCGCCTGCCGCCACCCGGCAAGCCTTACAGGCCATCCGCCACGAACGTTACTGATTAAAGGCGAATAATATAGTTTAACAGAAATTACCTTAATATATGGAGGGTTCAAATCATGACATTTTTTATGACCCCGCCGGGCCGCCACCAGTTGCCGCCGCTTCCTTATCTTTACAACGCCCTTGAACCGGTGATCAGCTCCGCCACCTTGCGATTTCACCACGACCACCATCACAAATCATACGTTGACGACTCAAACAAAGCTGAGCTTAAGCTCGTGGAAGCGCGCCAAAAGAAAGACTTCGCATTAGTCAAGCACTGGGAACGCGAATTGGCCTTTAATGGTTCCGGTCATATACTGCACAGCATCTACTGGACTGTCATGGCGCCGGCCGGGAGCGGCGGTCAGCCCGGCGCTCAAACTATTAATCAAATAAATAATTATTTCGGCAGTTTCCCCGCTTTCCAGGAACAGTTCAGCGAAGCCGCCACAAAAGTGGAAGCCTCGGGATGGGCTGTGCTGGTTTGGCAGCCGGCCTGGGGGCACCTGGAAATTTTAAATGCTGAAAAGCACCAGAACTTGACCCAATGGGGCGGCATCCCCATTCTTGTGCTTGACGCCTGGGAGCACGCTTATTATCTTGACTATCAATACCGGCGGGCCGACTACGTCAAGTCTTGGTGGCAACTGGTCAACTGGTTTGAAGTCGAAAAGCGCCTCCTGCTGGCGATGCAGTCACAAATACCGTTAACATTATAAAGCTAACATTTAGCGTTTTAACAAATATAAATTATAAAAAATTTCACACTTTATTGTATCAAACGGTTTTTGACCATTGCCAGGGGCAACCGGATAGTCAATATGACAAAAGCGGCCAGCCAGCCCAAGTCAGCCAGGTTGGACCAGGCCACCTTGCCGTGCAGCAGGGGGCGGATAACTTCCACAGCATGGTATAACGGCGTAAACCAGGGAAGAAACCTGACCCCCGCCGGCAGGTTGTCCACCGGAAAGAATACTCCGGCGAACAAAAACATCGGCGAAATCAATAAGGTGAAAAAATATCCGAAGGAATCATAGTTCGGAGCGATACTGGTCCAAATTAGCGACAATATGGAAAAAGACATGACCATCAAAGCAAGCGGCACCGGCGTCAGAAGCGCCCAGGGAGACTTGACCAAACCGAACATCGCCACCACTATCAAAAACACAGTGCCGTAAAGTACTCCTTTAAATGTCCCGTATAGTATTTCACCCATTACCACGTCATCCATGCTTACCGGAGTGGCCACCATGCCCTGGAAGATTTTTTGATGCCCCATTCTGGTAAAACTGCCGTAAGTCATCTCATATGTGGTGGAAAACATCGCCGAAGAAGCAATCAGCGCGGGGGCGAGAAAATCGATATATGACAGCCCTTCAATTTGGTTCACGTACACCCCCAGGCCGAAGCCCATGGCCCATAAGTACAGCATGGGTTCTATGAAATTAAACATGATATTTGCCTTCCAGGTTTTTTTGAAGACCAGCAGGTTGCGGTAGATAACCTTTAACACCAAGGGCCATGACAGGTCCGGGATAGTGGTTATTCCTTTAAACAATTGTTTTCTTTTTACCATAACGTCAACCTCCCTTATGCCGGTCTTATAGAATGATTGTACCTACTCAGTAATTAGAAGCCATGATGAGAGAATGGCTTATTGTCCTCAGATCAGATATTCTGACTACTGAATACTGACTACTTATTCCTCGTCAAGCGTTTCGCCTGTAAGTTTCAGAAACACATCTTCCAGGTTGGCCGGCCTCAGCCTCTGGTAGCCTACAGGAATACCCAGGGCGGCGGCCTTGCCGGACATCCTTTCAGCCAGTTCCCTGCCGTGGTCGGTAAACAATACCAGATCGTCCCCCAGCACCTGGCGGGCCTTGACTAAATCCTCGCAACCAGCCACGAGAATCCCGTGCCGCGCGGGCTCCACTCCCAGTTCCAGGGCGTCATTGCCAGTGTGACGCTCAATCAATTCCCGGGGCGCGCCCTGTTCTAATATTTCCCCCTGGTGAAGCACGATGAGCCTGTCGCAAAGCTGGTCGGCCTCCTCCAGATAGTGGGTGGTCAAGAGCATGGTAGTGCCCGATTCCTTCAGTTTCTTTAAGCGCTGCCAGACCAGGTGGCGGGCATAGGGGTCCAGGCCTGTGGTGGGCTCGTCCAGGATCAAAAGCGCCGGCTGATTGAGCAACGCCCTGCCGATAGTTAATCGCCGCTTAAGACCGCCGGACAGGTGCTCCACCACCTCGCCGGACTTGTCCGTCAAATCCATAAAATTCAAAATGTCCCCGGCCCGCTTTTGGGCCAGGTCTTTAGGCATCCTGAAGTAGCCGGCGCAAACCAGGAGGTTTTCCCAGACGGATAATTCCGGGTCAAGGTTATCCTCCTGTGGCACTACCCCGACTTTGGCCTTGATATCTCTCGCCCTCTTCATGATATCTTCCCCAAAAACCTCAAGTTTTCCGGCGGTAACAGGGGAAAACCCGTAGATCATTTTCGCTATGGAGGTTTTCCCCGCTCCGTTCGGCCCGAGCAATCCAAAGCATTCTCCCCCGAAAACAGTGAAGTTGACCCCTTTTACCGCTTCAAAATCAGCAAATCTTTTGACCAGGTCCCTTGCCGCAATAACGCTTTCTCTCATTTAACCCCATCGTTCCTTCGTAATAAATCTATTATGAATATTATAACCCGACCGCATCAATCCGGATATCCTTTTGGCTTCCTGACAAACTACCCAGAACAGGCAATTCTCTTCAGACGGGGTAAAGTGATCGCCGGTTTGTTCAAAATTTACCGCGTAGCAGCCTCCGGTGCATTTTCTGGAGCAGCGCTTACAACTCTGTTGTTGACGTATAATTGGATTTTTGAACGGTTCCAGCAAATGGACATCGATCTCAGTATTAACATTGCCTACGATACACCTGCCGACCTCACCGGTCAAGCCCAGCAACTTGGAACAGGGACTGACATCTCCGTTTGGCGCCACAGCCAGCGACGTGCTGCCGGCCCGGCAGCCCCAACCGGAATACTCATTTTCACCCTTCTCGAACTCCTCAATAAAAATGGGAACACCTTTCTGCTTTAAAGCATGATAGTCCATCAATATTTTTAACAGGTTGAGGCCGTACCGTGTGATCTCCTCCCTGCTCCAGCTCTTGGCGCCTTGCGCGGGGGCGATAATGAACTGATTGATGCCCAGGTCCACAAGTTGCTTAAAATCTTCCCTCATGCTGTCTATGGCGGCGTTGCTTACAGTCATCCTTACCCCCAGCCAGGGCTGGTACATTTTCATCAGCGGGATTGAATAGGCGATTTTGTGCCAGGTGCCTTCACCGTTTTTTGTCCGGCGGTAGCGGCCATGAGTTTCCGGACCGCCGTCCATACTCAACAACATGTTGATATTATATTGCGAAAAGAATTTTAAAATATCTTCACTGACTAAAGTGCCATTGGTGGTTACCGCCCAAGTAATGGCCAGGTTGCGCTTTTTCGCGGCTTCCAGGGCATAGGGCACAATCTGCTTGATTAAATTAAATTCCAGCAGAGGTTCCCCGCCGATCAAGGTTATATTTACCATCGGAAAGGACGCCCGCTCCATCAGCAGATCGATGGCATTCCTGGCCGTGGTAAAATTCATTCTGTCATGAGCGCTTTTTTCGCGAATAAAACAGTATTCACAAGTTAAATTGCAGTTAAAGGTCAGGTTCAATTCCAATGCCGCCAATCCGAGTTTGGCCCGGTTTAACTCCTTTACAGCCAGGTTAGTCAATTTTTCCGCGTCCTCGTTATCCAATAAATATTTCCTTTTCAGAATATCCGTAAGAACCCGGGGGGAGTACCCAGGATTGATTCTGGCATACTCCCTGATAAAAACCGCCGCCTGCTCAAGCCAGGCGCCGTAGTCACTTATTCCCATGGTTTATTCCTTTTCTTTTTCGTCTTTATTTTTCTGTTCTTCTTTAACTGTAAAATCCATCGGCATTGGGGATGAAACGGGAGCCATTCCAGCCGGTGTTCCCGCCGCCGGACCAGTTACACCGGTAAACGGGACGGCACAGTTATACCCGCTTGACGTAACGCACTGGGTAGCGTTAAACGAGAAAAGGCCGCAGAGTTGCTGAAACTGGAAAGTCGTGCACGGTACGCTAAAAGCGGAACCGCAGGGCTGCGTGTATTGGGAAATGCACGGTTGCTGATACATGGATACGCAGGGCATCGCGTACTGGGAACCGCACGGTTGCTGAAACATGCATACGCAGGGCATCGCATATTGGGAATCGCACGGTTGCTGGTACATGCACATGCAAGGCATCGCGTATTGGGAACCGCACGGCTGCTGGTATTGGCACGCGCAAGCTTGCCCGTACAGGAAGGATCCGCAATAAACAGCCGGACATCCGCCTACGTCGGCCAGCGGCCCCACTACTCCGTAGAACTGTTGGCTGCCGGGGCAACTATATCCCCCCGGCATGTTGCATTGCGAACCAAATGGGGTTGGCCCGCAAGTACCAGGCGCATAGTTGCCGGGGCAGGTATAGACGCCCGAGCAAAAGACAGGCGGCCTGCAAACATACTGCTGGCTGCAGCCATACTGCGGGCCGGTGCAACCAATCTCCTCTTTTACGCTATCCCTCAGTTTTTCCGCCAGGCGCTCCATGCTTTTCTCGGTCAGGGTCTGTTTTGACGGTTCCCAGACAATTTGAATTGACTTGATCGGAATTGAACCGACGCCTTCCATAGTTTCTATCCGCACATACTGCTCATTCACCGCCAATACTGTACCGGAGATCATTCTTCCGTTAACCAGTTCAACGGCAATATTTTTACCTTGACTGGCCTGCAATTGCTCAAACAACTCAAGTCACTCCTTGGGCTGATATTTTGTCTTATTCAATATATGATTGAAGGAGTTTTTCGGTTCAGGCCGGCTTGAAGGGATTACCGGTTTTGTGTGGAAGTATTTCTACGGAGTGCTTTTGCAGATTGATTTTCGCGGATAACACATTTTTTCAGCGGTAAGCGCCGGGGGATTATGAATTGAGATTCTGCAGCCTTTCATCCTGCAGCTACGCCAACAGCGTTTTGGTGCAGGACAGCAATACATGTATACTCATCGACTGTGGTCTCAGGAAAAGAGATATCCGGCCATTCCTGCAAGAGGCCGGCTTGTCGCCGGGTGATCTCGACGCGGTTCTGGTAACCCACTGTCATACCGATCATATTTACGGACTAAAATTTCTTTGCCAGGAAAAAAATCTTCCTGTCTACTCAACTCCGGGCATATTAAATGAACTGCATAAACTCTGCCATTTTAAAACAATTCCGGAATTAACCGCCTTCGGCGGCAACGCCGTGGAAAAAATCGGCAGTCTTTCGGTAACTCATTTCAGACTGTCCCAAGATGTTGAAACAATCGGCTTTGTTATCGGTGGCGGTGACGGCGAGCGGATGGGGTTTATCACTGATACCGGTTATGTCCCGGAAAGCTGCCTTGAAGCTTTTCAATCACTTGATTACTTGTATATTGAGTCAAACCACGATGTAAACATGTATAAAAAATCAACAAAGCCATGGCATGTAATCAGGCGCAACCTGGGTCCCACCGGGCACCTCTCAAATGCGCAGTGCGGACTGGCGCTGCAAGCCATGGATCTAAAAAACTGCAAGCTGGTTGTACTGGGCCACCTCAGCGAGAACGACAATGAGCCCTCCATAGCCGTAAACAACGCCCGGCGCCACTTGGCGGCAAACATACCTCTATTCAGCGCGCCCGCCCGGGTTCCGGGCACTTGGTCGGATCGGCCTCCCGCATTGCCGCATTTGTAAAAGCGGTTAATATAGGCACGCCCATCACCCCATTGATATTATGCTTTTAATAGTCACAACCGCTATATTCAAAAATAGCCAGTTGGATAGAATCTGGTAGCTTAAAACCAAATTTGGCCCTTATTTTTGCGCTCAATTCTGCTATATCGGCGGTAATATCCATGACCATAAAGCCTTTTGAATTGTAAAAGAAATCTTTGTATATGCTTACAATGTCAGTTCTCCCAAGCTTATAGGGCTTTGTTAAAACCTCAATCAAGGTAATAACTGATGTAATCACCTGTATAGCCCCTTCGGCTGTCCTACTAAATATATAGGAGACCTCATCGCTGTAATCGGTATGTTCCTCAATAAAGTATATTATCGGGGCGGTATCAATAAATAGTCGTAAACCCTTCTTTAATTCCATTCGCTTCTCTCTTTATTAACATATTCCTGCGCATCAACACCCTCCCAAATCGACTTACCTATGCCTTTTATTCCCGAAAAATCCTTGTTTTTCTCTTCAGCTACTTTCAATATTAAAACTCCATCTACCTCGTCTGATATTCTAAAGTCACAAATAATTTATTTAAACCGGAAGTTTTCGCCTACCCGGCGCACAACCTCACTCAGCACTTTTTCTTCCTTGACCAGGGCGATCCGGACATACCCCTCGCCCCGCCGCCCGAAAGCCACGCCTGGTATGACAATAACGCCGGCCTTTTCCAGCAACTCGGCGGCAAAGCCTGCAGAATCACTGTACCCTGGCGGCAGCGGCGCCCAAACAAACATGGAAGCCTGCGGTTTGGGCATGGACCAGCCCAAAGCGGCCAACCCGTCCACCAGCACATCACGCCTTCCCTGGTAGGTGGCGGCGGTTGCGGCCACACAATCCTGCGGCCCGCTCAAAGCGGCCACGCCGGCCTCCTGCACCGCGTAAAACACCCCGTAGTCAATATTGGACTTAATCAACGCCAGGTCGGCCAGCACACCGGCGTTGCCCACCGCGAAACCCAAGCGGCAGCCGGCCATATTGTAGGTTTTGGAAAGAGAGAAAAACTCGACGCCTACTTCCTTCGCGCCGGGCGTTTCGAGAAAACTCACCGGCTTAAATCCGTCATATGCCAGTTCGGCGTAAGCCACGTCATGGCAAACCAGGATATCATGGCGGCGGGCGAATGCGACAGCCCTTTCAAAAAACTCACTATCAGCTATTGCCGCCGTCGGGTTGTTCGGGTAATTCAGCCAGAGCATTTTCGCCCGGCGCGCCACTTCCTCAGGAATGGCGTCAAAATCAGGCAGAAAACGGTTTTCCGGCAAAAGCGGCAGCGGGTAAATTTCCCCGCCGGCCAGGATTATGCCAAACTCGTAGATCGGGTAGCCGGGGTCCGGCACCAGCGCCACGTCCCCCGGGTCGATGTACGCCATGGCCAGGTGGGCCAAACCGTCCTGCGAGCCCATTAATTCCAGCACCTCCGAGCCCGGGTCCAGATCAACGTTAAAGCGCTTTTTATACCGCCCCGCCACCGCTTCGCGAAGGGACCGGAGACCTACCAGCGGGTAGGTGTAATTCCGCGGCTTCTCCACCGCGCGGCGCAGAGCCTCCACAATATGCGGCGCCGGGGGCAGGTCTGGGCTGCCGACGCCGATGTTGATCACTTCCAGGCCACGTGCCTCCACCCTTCTCTTGCGCTCTTCCATTTCGTTAAATACACCGGCGGATAAGTTGTCTATTCGCTTTGCCCTGTTCATCATGTCCCCCTGACCCTTCAATCAATAGCATAATTCTGCTTTTCATTATAATATATTTAGGAGTCAGTAGTCAGGAGCCAGAAGTCAGAATGAGAGAATGTTTATTATCTTAAAATATTCTGAATACTGACTCCTGAATTCTGAATACTTGAATATAATCAGTTCCTTAATTCCCAAAATTTATCATTGATTAGATACAGGAGTGGTTTTATAATGACTTTATGGTAGGATGGTAGGTGGTTATGCTGGGTGCATTTCCAGACATTTGTATGGCACAGTTGATCAAGGCATTCCTACCGGAATGCCTTTTTTGACTGGTTGTCCTAGCGCCATATCTGCCACAAATCAAAATATCCGGGGAGGGATGGTAGTTTAAAGCAAGTACGGTAAGCACGGTAGATAAAAACTATGATTTGTGGAGGGTTTCTTACTGATGGAAAAACAAACAATTAAAATAGGGGTCATCGGCGGGCCGTTTGACCGGGTTACCGCTGTGCTCGAAGAATTTGAACCGGGCCAGAAGGATTTTATCATACACCCGGAACAATGCGGCTTCGCCTCAAGATCCGTTCCTGAGCCCACCGGGAGAGAAGTTGAAATAACCTTACCCGCCCGTCTGCACCCGACAGTGCTGGACATGAACAGGTTTAGCCCCGTCCGGCCGGGCGGCGGGGGGATGGGCATCGCTATCGGCATTTACCTGAAAGCCAAGGTGCGCTCGACCACAAACCCGGAAATCGTGGTGAGCGGAGAGCGGCCCCTGGTTGCCACTCATTTTGCCAAGGTTATCAAGGAGATCCTTGGCTACCGGGGCGGGTTTGAAATCGAGTTGTACGACCACAAGCGCCGGCATGTCGGTTTGGGGTCGACCACCGGTTCGATGACCGCGGCCTGCATCGGCATGAACGAAGTCCTCGGCCGGCCCTTCACCAACAGGGAACTGCGCCGGATTGTCGGCTACAACGCCTGTGAGGAAAGCCCGCGTGCCAACGGCTGCCTGATCCGCGGCTTTGAAACCGGCATCGGGGCGATGGCCAGTGTCAACGGGGGAATAATAATAGCAACCGATAATTTAGAAATGATTTACCGGGCGGCCATGCCGGACACGAAAGTCGTCATCGTCATTCCCGACGTCCCCAGTCTGGAAGATGAGTTCACCGGTAAAGAAACAGCCGCCGAGTCGGAAGTGGAAGTTCTAATGAGGCGCGGCCGGTACCTTGATTACTTACAAAGCGGCGTCAAGGCGCAGATAATCCTGCTGGACATGATGCCGGCCATGGTGCAGGGCAACCTGAAGGGAATCGGCGACGCCCTGTTTGACATCTGCTTCCTCGGTTCCAAACGGGCCGAGTGCGAGCAGCACGGCATCGCGGGCACGCAGATTTACAACTATATCGCCAGTTTCCGGGAAGCGGGCGCCGAATTGGCCGGTATGAGTTCGGTCGGGCCGACGATATTCGCTTTGACTCAAAAACCGGAAGTACCGGACAGGCTGCTGGAATTACTTGAGTCACGGGGTAATGCGAAGAGCCGGATCATGGTTACCGAAGTGGACAACATCGGCGCGCGCGTTACGGAAAACGGCGTGGAAAGGAACTATATCAATGAAAGCTGGTTGTCGGGTTAAAATTTGCGGTATAACCAATATTGAAGACGCCAAACTGTCCGCCGGGGAAGGAGCGGATTATATCGGCGTGGTAATCGAAGTATCTTACTCGCCGCGTTCACAAACAGTGAAAAGCGCGGAGCCGATCTTCGCCAACGCCCCTGTTCCGGCGGTGGCCCTGGTTCATGAGATGCAGCCGGACCGCCTGACGGAACTGGTGACGTGTCTGAAACCCTTTGCCGTCCAGTTCCTCAGCCAGGACGGGGCGGCCATGGCCGGACAACTCAAGAAAATCGCGCCCGGCATGGAAATCTGGCAATCTCTTTTCTTGCCGGCGTCCGGAGACAGCTCATCGGCGTTCGACTGCGGGACCATGCTAAAGCAGGTTGAGCAGTGCAAGGAGGCTGGCGTGGACGCAGTGGTTTTGGATACCGCGGCGGTAATTAACGGGGTGGTCAGGTTCGGCGGTACCGGCACAACCGGCCGGTGGGACCAGGCCGCCCAGGTGGTGGCGGATTCCACCCTGCCGGCTTTCCTGGCCGGCGGGATCAAACCGGAAAACGTCAGAGAGGCGGTTGAAAGTGTCCGGCCTTACGGCATTGACCTTTGTTCGGGCGTGGAGTTGCACACCGGCATAAAAAGCCTGGCCAAATTGCGCTCGTTAATGGAAGAAGTACAAAAGGCGGGGGGAATAAACAAGTGTTAATGAAAGCCGCCGTCATGCACGGCAAGGGGGATATCCGGCTGGAATCCGTGCCCGCTCCCATCGCTGGAGAGGGAGAAATCATCGTCAAGGTCAGGGCATCAGGCATCTGCGCCACCGACATCAAGATGCTTTTAGGCCAGGGATCGCCGAAAGATTTGCCGGCGATACTTGGCCATGAGGTTAGCGGCATCATCGCCCAAACCGGGCCGGGCGTGCAAAATTACGCGATCGGCGAGCGGGTGGCCGTCTACCCCATCGCCGTGTGCGGCGAGTGTTTTTTCTGCAAGAGCGGCAGACACAACCTCTGCCTGCATGAATTCGGGCTGTCGCACGGCATTGACGGCGGCTTTGCCGAATACGTGCGCATCCCGAAACAAATCATTAACATCGGCGGCGTGGTTAAACTGCCGGACCACATCCCCTTCGACAAAGCGGCTGTGGCCGAGCCGCTGTCCTGCTGCCTGGCGGCGGCACGCGCCACCGGGACGGGCGCCGGCGACAACGTGCTGGTGGTCGGCGCCGGGCCGATGGGCCTGATGCACCTGAAGACCGCGCTATGGCACAAGGCCAGGGTGATGGTTACCGATATCCGCCCGGACAGGCTCGCGCTGGCTGAAAAAATAGGCGCCGCTGCCTGCCTGGACGTGAACAGCGATGACGTGGCCGGTGAAGTGCGCCGACTGACGGGCGGGCTTGGCGCGGATATCGTCATTGCCTCCCTTGGTGTGCCGGAAGTGATGGAGCGGTACTTCCCGGCTGTGCGCAACGGCGGCATATTCAATATCTTCGGCGGCCCGCCGGCGGGGCAGCCGGTCCCGGTGGACCTGCGCTGGATTCACTACTCTGAGATCGTGCTTACCGGAACCTTCGCCTCCACTCCCGCCGACTTTCAACTGGCGGTCTCTTTAATCGGCAGCGGTGAAATCGAAGTGGACGACCTTATTTCCCACCGCTACACGCTGGACGATATGCTGGACGCGGTGGAGCAAGCCCGCAGGCAGGAAATTATCAAGGGTGTTGTGTTAATACCGGAGGGGGACTAATAATTATGGATGGATTTTCAGTCAGACTGAACCGGATTTTACGGCCTGACACCGGGAGGTCCCTGGTGGTGGCCATCGACCACGGCATGGCCTTGGGCCCTATGACTGGGCTGAAGAATGTCGGAGAAACTGTATCCAGACTGGACGCCACCGGACTGGTGGACGCCTGGCTGGTGACAAAGGGTATTTACCGGTATGCTTTTGAGCCGGTAAACAAACCTGGTATTATTCTGCGGATTAGCGGCGGCGCCACCATTTCCGGCCCGGAGCTGACCCGGGAAGGACAGACCGCCACCCTGGAGGACGCACTGGCGGCCGGCGCCGACGCCATAGCTACTTCCGCCTTCATCGGCTCGCCTTATGAACACGACACTCTCACCGGACTTGCCCGGGCGGCCAGCGAGTGCCGCAAATGGAACATGCCGCTGCTGGGAGTGGTTGGTCTTGGGAAGATAAACGAAGACCAAAAGAAGGACCCCCGTTTCATCGCCCTGGGCGCGCGCGTGGCCGCCGAACACGGGGCGGATCTGGTAAAGACCTATTACACTGAAGAAGGCTTCGAGCAGGTAGTGGCCGGCTGCCCGGTGCCGATTTTGATCGCCGGCGGGCCGAAGTGCGAAACCGACCTGGACACCCTGAAAATGATCGCCGGCGCGCTCAACGGGGGCGCCAAAGGCATCGTCATGGGCCGCAACGTCTGGCAAAGCCCGCACCCGGAAGCGCTCCTGGCCGCCGTGCACGGACTTATCCACCGGGGCTTCAGCGTACAGGAAGCCAATGACCTGCTGGAGGACGGCATCAACCGGGGGTAAACAGTTAATGGAATACTGGAATATTGCTGCTCCACAGATAATAACCTACTATTTATTATGTCTGGTATTATGTCTGGCGCATGCTCTATTGGCAGTATCAAAAAACGACCCGGCGCGGAAGCAAAATTCCGCCCGGGACGTTATTTTTCCACCATAAAGACTGGGTAATATGCACTGTTCAGCACATTTTCTGCAAGAGCATGACGTATTTCTTCTTCCCGTCCAGGGCGTTGAAGAGCCTTTCATCCGCAGTCCAGAACTCACAAATTTCACTGGTCCTTTCCTCTACGATCTCCGCTACAGCCAAATAAGTTGCATCATACAATGTGGGCATATCGAAATAGCGGCTGATTTTCCATGCCCGATCCATTATCACATCATCGTCTGACAAATACTTGATTCCAGGAAACTGCTTAAACTCAAGCCACATGTCGTCTGCTTCCTGAACGGCTAACTCGTTTCTTCTACGCTTTTTTCTAAGAACAGTACCAATTTCAGCCCATGCAAACGGGGGCAGCACGATCAATTGCCCACTTTGAATAATCCTCCGCATTAAAGCTATAGCTTTATCGCTGTCCTCTTCCACTACCAGTACTTTTATAAACACAGACGCATCAAGGCAAATGTAATTACTCATAGCGTCCCGACCCTTCCCGCAACTCGCGGATTAACTGAGTGGAATCACTATGAACCCCGGTTTTTTTCATTACCTTAGCCCTCAATTTAAGTATCCTGTCAAGGCTTTCCTTCCTGCTTCTGGTCAAGACATCGGATTCCGACTCATCAGTTCTTTGCATATTTTCGAAAGACTCTGCATCCACGAGATATGCCACGGGTTTGGAACGTTGCAATATTATCACTGGTTCCCTGCTTTTTACCACTTCCGACAGGATCTCACGTATACCTACCCTGATATCTGTTACATTTACCATTCGCATTGCTAATACCTCTATTCATACTTTTAATGCTACTGTAACACGAAATGGGAATAATTGCAACAATTTTACCAAGTTATTTTAGCCGCTTAGTCACCTTCAAATTTTCATTCTTATTGCTTTTTGAGGCTAATCAATATATAATATGCATTTTTTATTGGAAAAATGGGCCGGGAAAGTTGACTTTCAAGTCTGCTCACCCGGCGCTTTTTTAGATAATCTGAGCAATATTTTTTAGTTGACAAGCTGGATAATTATGAAACCTCGCCTGAAGCTTCGCTCACTTGTTTGGCTTTGACCGTGTAAATTAGCACCTTTTCAACCATGCCGCGCACGCTGGTCTCGCCCAGGAGCGTTATTTCCCCTGGCAGATTATCCTTGTTTTTAAGATACTTGAGCGCGCGGTCGCTCATAATGATGTTCGTCTTATACTCCTTGTTCATGCTCTCGAGACGCGAGGCCAGGTTCACTTCCCCGCCCATAATCGTGTAATCCATCCGTTCCGGACTGCCAACGTTGCCAACCACCACCGGCCCGGAATTGATGCCGACACCGATGTTGAACAACGGTTCGCCCTGATCTTCCCATTTTTTATTAAGCTCCTTCAGGCGCTCCAGCATTTCCAGGGAAGCCGCCAGCGCCCTGTCCGCGTGGTCTTCGTAGTGAATCGGGGCGCCGAAAAAGGCCATGATCCCGTCACCCATATACTTGTCCAGAGTGCCGCCGTGCTTGAAAATTATCGCGTTCATCTCGGTAAAGTATTCGTTTAGCCGCTGCACCACATATTCAGGCGTCTTATCCTCGCTGAACGAGGTAAAACCACGCACGTCCGAAAAGAATATCGTCAACTCCACCCTCATTCCCCCCAGGACAATGTCCTCCGGGTGCTGCAGCAAGTCAGACACCACGGCGGGAGGAACGTAGCGGGCAAACAGCGCGCGTGTGCGTCGCCGGTCCATCTCGGTGCGCACCAGGTTCTCGGCAGTCATGCCGGTGTAGATTAGCATGCCCAGCCCCAGCGGCGACGCCAGGTTAACCCAGTAGCGCCCATAGTACCAGGACAGGTACACGCCCACACCTGCCGCCGCTAAAATCACCAGCAGGTAGAGCAACCCCCGCAGGGGGTTTTTCGCCCGCGACACGCCAGCCACGGACAATACGCCGACAAGCAATAATATTACCAGGTTTACGGCCTGCGGCGCCCTTTTGTAAAAACTTTCAGCATGATAGGTGGCCAGGGCGGAGGCATGCACCTCGACTCCCGGCGACGGCAGCGCGCCGCCCAGCACCATATTGCCGAGAGTGAAAGGAGTAGTTACATAGTCATGTTCAGAAGCTGAGGTAAAGCCGATAAATACGACCTTTCCCGCTAATTTATCGCTGCTTACCCGATCATTGAGGATGTCAGTAAAGCTGTATGTCTGAAAAGTTGAAGCGGGTCCCCAGAAGTTAATTAAGGACTGATATTTGTTATCTATGGGAACAGCCAAATCACCCGCGTACAGAACCCCTTTTCCGTCAAGCTTCAGGCTGTTCGGGTTAAGGCCCTTTTCCACCAGGTACGTGGCTACGCTAAGACTGGGAAACGGCCTGCCGAAAGTATTCGTATCCACAGTGGTGACACGCCTGATCACACTGTCCACGTCTTCGGGCACATTGGCGAAACCGATGCCGTTGGTGGCAGCAGCCAACTGTTTCACCGGGAAGCGCGGAACCTGGTAAACTTCGCCTGCGGCGTTCTGCTCAAAAGAGAACATGTTGCCCAGCACCACCCGGCCCTGCGCCTTCACCGCAGCTGCGAGAGCGGCGTTATCCTCCGGCGTGCCCGGCGTGTCGAAAACCACGTCGAAGCAGACCACCTTCGCGTCTTTCAGTTTTTCCAGCAGGCGGGCGTACATTTGGCGAGGCCAGGGCAGCAGCCCGATTTCCCCGATGGAACGGTCGTCTATGGCCACCACCACGATATCCTCAGGCGCAGGCCGCGCTCCGCGCAGTTTGAACCAGCTGTCATACAAGCCCAGCTCCAGTCCTTCCCAAGCGCCGGCCAGGCTTGTGACCATAACCAGAACAACAAGCGCAAACGCCACGCCTTTTCCTTTCAGCTTTTCCACCCAGCCCCGCATCGCTTCGCCTTCCTTCGGCAAAAAGTTTCTATATTTGACATAAAAAATATACCTATACCATGCTATCACCCAATAAGAGCTTTGTCCACGAAAAATTGCGTACATTCAATCATGATCAAGCCCGGAGGGGTTTGTTCCCCGCCGGGCTTGATTTAAACCGTTAAAAATCGTATCCTAATTGTGTGGGTAATACGCCCCTTTTAAAAACTACTTTTTCTTATGGTGAGCTGAAATAGCCGCCGATAGTCCAGCCAGCTGTGCTGGGCGGTGAAAGCCCGTCCGATGATCTCAGATTGCCGTCGGCTTTAAGATAAAATACATCTCCTGGAACCAGATTACCGCCTGTTGCGTTGATTACGGTAAGAGTTAGGGTTCTGGCGTCATTCCAAGTGCCGCAATAGTCCGTACCGAACGATTTCCCTTGGAAGTCAATCAGGGCATCAACGGCTGCCTTGTTGTTGACTGGCGGTTGGTTGGTGTCAATGTCAAAAAGTATGATAATTGTATCGCCGTTGCCCCACCGGGAAGAGATACACTGCCGCTAATGGTGCTTCCGGTAAGGATGGTAAGGTTTTTATTAGTTGCATTTCCTTGGGAGACGTCTATCTCCCCGTCGTAGTAGCCCTGCAGTACACAATTTGGCACTATATCTTTCACCGAGTACCGTACCAGGTAGCCGCACGCCGCGGGAACAACCAGGCTATAGTCCGCATAATTTTGTCCTTGCTGGATAACGATGTCCGTCCACCCGTTCGGAGGGTAATCCTTGTTAAGCATAGCCTCCACCCTAACGCTGAGACTGGATGACGCCAGTTGCCCTTCCGGCAGCGATACCTTTCCGGAAATGGTGTATCCAGCCAAGAGACTAAAGTCGATGTTAGCCTGGTTCCCAGCTCTAACATCCACTCCTTCAGCGGAATCGTAATTTGCCGTGGTTATATAATCAAAACCATAATAGCCGCGCTGAGCATAGCTTGAGTTGCTTGTTTGCCGATGTCGTTGTAGGTCTGGGCAGCGGGAGCCTGTCCTGCTAACTTATTTGCCCTGGCCAGCATGGCGGCCGCCTCGGCCCTGGTCAGGGTGCCGGCCGGGTGGAAGCTGCCGTCGGGGTAGCCCTGGATGAGGTTGGTCTTCACCAGGTAGTTGACGAACGGGTAATAGGTATCGTTTTCGGGCAGGTCTGTAAACACCGGTCCGGCGGCATACACGCCGGGTACCGCGTACAGGCCGAATACTGTGGTGACTCGCTAGTGCGACGGCGCAGATGCATGCTATCCTCAACACGTTATTGCGGAACTTCATAACACACCCCCTCTAAGGTAATATAATCAAACTTAATATTCCCACTTCCTCTCCAGCCGCATCCGGCGATTAGTTTTAACCCATGTTCGTTGAGCAATTAATTGACTTTTCACCCTCGTCTTTGATTTACACAAAATATATCACTATTAGTTTATCACTGGTTACCATACCGTAATTTTACACTTCTCGAGTATTTTTTTAAAGAGAAATCTTTAACCCGACTGTAAACAATATGCCCTTGCGGCTTAAATAACCCACTCGCTATAGCCACCCGCCGGCAGTAAAAGGATTTTGATGATGTCTGTCTAATTATTTCCGTAAGATTATTTAATGGAAGGACTGAAAATATGATTAAAGAAATGGGATTACCGGTACTTTCGGAAAATTATGTTTTACAAATACTACTTCAAGAATCAGATAAGTTTATAAATTTTTATAAAAATGAAAGACATAAAATTAGAGTTAAAGTAAACTGGGCTTTTGACGAGAGGTTAAACTCCCAAATAAAGTCTATTGGTTTAGAAAATCCAGATACCAAAGAAATCGAGTATGTTGTTATAATAAAACAGGTTCCAATACAGTTTGACGATGCTTTTGACACTGCGCATGAATTACAGCATTTAATCTTAAATCAAGAAGGCTTTCCAAGTCTTTGTTATATTAATAATACCAATAATGCTAACATTAATTTGGTCAATGGCATGAATGATTTGGCTTGCCGCATTTCCAAATCAATAAATGATCCATTAGTTAATTCAAGATTAGTTAAGTACAATTTTGATTTATGGGATAATTATGATAGAGTTTCAAAAGCTCAAATGCCTTTCATGCAATCTATAAAAAATATTTTTCCAAATGAGCCTTCTAAGATGGAAGGGAAGGCATTTATTGCATCCACATTCATTCAAGCTGTCTTGGATTGGGAAGTAGCATGCCGGGTATCCCCGAACATAAATAATAATTATATAAAAAACCTTAGTTCCATGTTTCCCGTGACGACCAAAGAGACAGAGGATATATTGGCGCTAATTAAGGCTCACGGCTACGATTCTCCTGATAAAGCTAGTATCATTTTCTACAATATAACTCAGAAATATGGACTCGGACATTTATTTACACTCCCCCTTTTAAATATATAATAAGCATCTATTTTTCACAGCCTCCGCAAATCCCGCGGAAACAGCAACGACCGCCATATTCCAGCGGTAATTACGTCTCCTTCTTTAGCCTTGAGCGGAATAAAGGATATCGGTAAAGATTTTACAGACCGCAGGCCATTTTATTGAGTATTTACATTGACCAAGGCAATGGCAGTGCCGCAATTCTCGCTCAGCAACCTACTCCAATATTTAGAACTAAAGCCGGGACTCGCAGTTCCTGGTTATTTAACGTGACTCTGTTTATTCAACCGTCGTCGTACTCTTTCGATTACTCCATTTAGACATAATGTTTATATGACTTCTACGTTTTTTCGCCTTATGGCCTGGTGACAGCTCACCCGGCTGGCCATATTTTGCATGTATCTCATTAAGTTGTTCGGATGTAAGCTGATAACTGTTTATTAGACTATCTTCCACGAAATATTTATTTTCGATACGGACCACGCCCCCTCAAATTAACACAAACATAATTGTATGATATATGAACCTGTTTTATGCGAATTCCCCACAGCCATTTTTTACATATCAATAGTAGCCGATGAAATTCGGAGGCGTTATGGCAAACAGGTGTTTGAGGGAAGGACTTTTATATCTATACACAATATGAAACGGTTACTATTAACATCCTCAAACTGCGAAGATATTGTAATGCACAGGTTACCTGATGCCAAAGAGATATATGGTTCAGTTGTAAATTGTGTTGATCCAGTGCTCATAAGATAATAATAATAATCTTTTAATGAATGTTCTGTTCCTTTTTTAGCTGGTCCATATATCTTGCTGTTTCGTTTTATTTTTAGCTGATCGCAAAAGGTTTCAGTAATTTGTGTACCACTTTCATTTATTATATAAATACACTCCACTATTGTATATTTTTGAATTATAACACTGAGCATATCATCGAAATTATCACATGTTACATTAGAAAGTTCATTGATAATATTGGATAAGACCATATAATATTCTTGATACATAAGTTTAATTGATTTAATCTTATAGGTCATATAATTATTAAATTTATTGGCAATATAAAAAATATTTTTTTTGGTTTTTTCATCTGTCACAAATGTATAATCCTGTGGTTTTGAAAAATAAAATCCCTGAAGCATATCCGCGCCAAGCTCAAGCGATACTAAAGCTTCTTCCTCTCTTTCTACACCCTCCGCGACAACAAGGGCACCTATTTTTCTTGAAAGGTTAACTAATGATTTGAATATTTCTTGTTTATAAAAATATTTATCAATATAACTGATTATTCCTTTATCTATTTTCAATATATCAGGTTTAACAAGAGCTACTCTATCTAAATTAGAATAACCGGAGCCAACATCATCCAGTGCTGTCAAGTATCCCTTTTCCTTATATGTGTTTATAAATTTCTCCAGAGATTTAGTATCACGTACTTTAGATTCAACAATCTCTATAACTATATTATTTGAAAATAGATCTAAATTTTTAACCATGTTTAACAAATGTCCCGAGCCTACAATCCCATTATCCATTATTGACGTATCTAAATTAAGGAATAAAATATAGTTCTTATTTTCGAAATTATTAAATTTGTAAGCCTCCAAAGCCTTTTTTCTACACAACCTGTCTAATTCCAAATTCATATTTTTATGTCTGGCAAATTCAAACAAAGTATCTGGAGAAATAATTTTATTTGTTCCAGTATTTAGACCTCTGCATAAGGATTCAAAACCAATTATTGATTTCTTTTTAACGGATATAATTGGTTGAAAATATATACGTATGTTCTCATTATATATAATATTATTTATATTAATTATACTGTTATCCAAAATTACACCTGCTTCTAATTAAGTCATAAAATATCCACTGTGATTCTTAGTCATTTAACCGAACATCTGCTCCCAAAACACCAATTATCGTACCATGACTGTCCTTCATCGGAACGGATATGGTCAAGCACAATTTTTTGGTAATTGCGGATAAGTAAATGTCCGATACGTATTCCTCACCAATGGCAGCTTTTTGCCACCACTGGCGAATCCGGGCATTAGCCAAGCCGGCTGGCGGCTCGGAAAAAATAAACGTACCGTCCATACGGTTCGACCATACCGCCTCAAGCTCAGGTTGTCTGGTTATTAGTTCTCCCAGCACTTGTTGATGCTCATTGGCGTTTAGAGAAGTAATGCGGGGATTTTCGGACTCCGCGCACAATACTTTGAGCAGCCGCTCTATATTTTCTTTGTGTGCCACGCTGCTTGTAATAGCGCTGGTATCTATCTTTACTTTCCCGCTGACATCTTCCAACATGCCTGCCGCTTTTTGCAGGCGCACGCCGGTGGTGGTGATTTTCTCAAGGTTTTCTTTCTGCGCTTCTGCAGCTGCGCTTACTTGTTGCAGATAGCCTTGTATTTCTTCGCTACTTCTTTCAACGGTGGAAGATATGGCCGACACCGCACGGGCAATTTCGGTCAGCACAGCTTCAGCGTTAACCGTATTTTCAACTCCTTTAGCGACACTTTTCCGGTCACTCTCCACCGTTGATTTGACCTTTTCAACCTCTTTACGGATAGATTGAAGTATCTTGACGGTGTCTCCCACGGCTGTAAATGTTTTCTCAGATAGTTTTTTAACTTCTTCGGCCACAACTGCGAATCCCTGGCCATGTTCACCGGCGCGGGCTGCCTCTATGGCTGCGTTAAGCGCCAGCAGCCTGGTTTGATCAGAAATTTCGGCAATAGTGTTTAGGATGACGTCAACCTGCCCTACTGAGGTATCTAACGTCGTTACATAGTCAGCTACTTGCTTCGAGTCGGTATCGGCTTGTTCGATAGCGCGGCGGGCAGAGCCCATATCCTCCAGGCATGTAGCAACCGCTTGCTCATTTTCCTGTGTCTCTTGCCGTAATTTCCGGGACATGTCAGCCAGCGAACCGGCCACTACTTCCACCCTGGTGAAGTCCCTGGCTATTTGCCCGGATGCCTTGATAGTCAGATTCATTTGTTCAACAGCTGCAAAGACCTGTTGCGATGCCAGTTGCGCCATCCCGGACACATCCCTTAACAGCTTTGCGGTCTCATCGGCTGCTCCAGCCAGGCTGCCGTATTCCTTCGGATAGTGACGCTTCTCTTTTAGGACGGCAACCTTCCCCGCCGCAAGATTTTTTATCTCCTGATTTAAAAAATAAAGCCATCGGTTATTTTCTTTACGCCACAGTGTGCCCAATAATAAGCCGGTGATCAGTGTGTTAACAACCAGTGCCGAGACAGCCCTGATTTCCCAGCGGCAAAAAGCCGATAACGCAATAACAGAGAGGAAAGTAAAGAATAATAAATATAATCTCGTCAGCTTCTTATTTATCAGCATAGCTTCAAACCTCCTATTTATAAAATCGTATCCAGCGTGGGCAATCAATAAAAAAAGCCCTTGCCGCCAGAACAGCCAGGACTTCATCGTCAATATTTCTTATATCTTCTTCGATAATCAGAATAACAAAATTATACCAATATCATGATTTAAGAACAAGAATTTTTTATTGTAATCAATTCAGTTTTCCTATTTGGCAGTTTCGCCGCATTCTCTTTACCTCAGCCGCGGGTTAGTTGTGTCACTGACTAAGACCTATACCGAAAACAAGCTGGAGAAAAGATTAAATTCTACTGTACGATAGACAAGCGAATCCTGTTAAGGCCTGTGCCGGGGAAAAATCCCTCCATGGATGGAGCGAATATCAGATATATTAAAAAAAATATCCGGCGCAACCTCATTTATAATATTTATGATATTGGGAACATTTTTCCTTTTAACAGTGACAAGAAGTACTTCCCGAATACCTGTCCTGCCCTCTCCTGTTATTTTGGTGACACCGTAATTCTCCTTCCTCAACCGGGCAGTCAATAAGTCGCCAAATGACATTTTCGGAAACACTTGAATGACCACATATCCGAAGGCCATTTTCCCCTCTATAAAGGCCCCGGCGATATTCCCGGTGGCAAATCCCCCTGAGTAGGCGATTATTTTAAGAGGATCACTTATTCCGCCGGATATAACCGTACCTAAAACCAACACAAAAACAGTCACCTCAAAAAATCCAATGATTGCCGCTACAATATAATAACCTCTAGTCAGCATCAAGAGCCGGAAGACATCGAGCGAAACATCCACTACTCTGGCAGCAAAGATTATAAAATAGCCATAAACGGGGTTTGCAAAGATTGTTTCCAGGATATGCTTCCCTCCTCGCCAAAAAACAGGGTCACGGTTACACTCTGATCTCATTTTATTATTCCCAAAAAATACCCGCAAGGATTCTATTATAAGGATTTTCGCAAACAATCCGCTGTAATTGTTTCTCCATTTTTCAACATTTCCAACGGCGTCCCGGTAAATACAACTTGTCCACCATTTTTGCCTCCCTCCGGGCCAAGGTTTACAATCCAATCGGCGGCTTTTATAACCTGCTGATTATGTTCTACTACAATTACAGTGCTTTTGGAATCCAACCGTTGCGCCGCGGCTTAACTCTCCCAGCCGCTCCCCCAGGCAATCCGGGCAAATATCAAAATCAAAATAATCGTTCAATTGTTTCGCGTCGCCGCCTTTATCGGACATCCGCCTCCAAAGCGTTGGAAAAACGCCCTCAAATTTGCCCGCTACAACTGTCCTGGGGGGAAGAATACCGGGAAATACTTTCTTCACCTCATCGCTTTCCACGCCATGGAAAAGAATCGATTTCATCTTGTAATTGCAATGATTGCAATACATAAACACTTTAAATTTTCCATCCGCTTTTTCAACTTCTTCCTTGCATTCCGCGGCCGATATCACTTCATCGCAGTGGGGACAGACCTGTACTCCCAGCTTTTCATAAACAATCCGAAGGTCCGTATAAATGTCGGTAAGCGTTCCAACGGTCGAACGGGGATTTTTATTCGATTCAGTTTGGGTAATCCTGACTGCCGGCGACACGTTGCGAATAAAATCAATTTTAGGTTTACGAATCCCCTGATACCCTATTGCCTCCAAATACTGTCTTTGACATTCCTGGTAGATAACATCGATTGCCAATGTAGATTTCCCGGAGCCTGACAGCCCCGTGAAAACGATCAACTGATCACGGGGTAGCTCCAGTGAAATATCCTTTAAATTTCCCTCTCTGGCGCCACTTACGATAATATTAGACATTATATTCCCCCCTCTCTCCCAGCTTTTATTGATACGCAAATCGCTGCCCAGCATGATGTTGATTTGAGCCTATTTTGGCTTTTAACTGCTTTCTTTTATATGGAGGCTACTCCATAGGAATCAATTCAGCGTATTGCTCAGGGCCAAATTCGCGGTCATATTCAATGTCGTTGAAGATGTCCGGGAAATTCTGCTTCATGTATAATAACATGGGTATCATGAGTTGCTTTAAAGCGGCAGGCGTTGTTGGTAAAGTGGTGACTTCCAGTAATTCGTGCCACTGTGCCAGTGTATAGCGGTAAACAATTCTGGTTTTTGTAACCCCTTGGGTGATTTCGGTAGGAAACCGGAAGGGTTTTTCCGCGTCGAATACCCGTTGTATTGATACCGCTAGGGGTACGCCGATATCCTTTCCGTAAACCGCAATGGCGATAATTTCTGTCTCAATGATAGCGCTGGTTGCTTGTGATTGTTGATTATCTTTGGGAGGTATTTGGACCAGCAATAAAGGAGTGTTCATTTGATCACCCATCTCAATTTTTTAGAGTCATTCTCGTATAACATATTATGTCATCGGGCAGGCTGCTTACCCATCCTTTTATGGTCAGTTTTTCTGCTTCCCACCGGGTATAATCTCTATAGTCAACTTCCCACAGAAACATGTTAAGAAGCCATTATTTGCATCACCGCTTGATTAAATAACATTTTTATTATATATTGGATGAACTTTTTCCACAAATCAATTAGCAAGATTAGCAATGGTGACTAATGCAGTCTGCCCCCCCCCGAGGCACCGGTGAGCAAGTAGCAGTATTCACGCTTTCCAGGTATTCGAGAGCATAACAGAAAACCCGCAATCCTTATGTGTCAAGGGATGCGGGTATTCACAAAATCTTTTTGTTTTTTAATACTGGCTTTATTTACATGACCAGATTATATTAATTAATTTTTAACTAAAAAAGTGGCCTATAGATAGTAAATAACTATATTCAACTGTATTTCTCTAAAAATTGTGTGGGCATGAGTATTTCCGGCTTTTCAATCTCCATGTCGGAAAAATCTTTATCTCCAGTAATTAAAATATCCACATCCTCTGTAATAGCTGACACAAGAACGGGCAAGTCCTTTTTATCCCTAATACTCGGGTACTTACCGGCGTCGATCCTTTCAACCGTATAAGCATATTCAAAAGGCAATTCCGAAAGAAATATATCCAAAAACTGATATTTTGCCGGAAATTTGCGTTTGATTACCACTTTAAGCTCATCAATCACATAGGATGGCAATACAATAGTATGATGGTCGGTAATGGTATCAATCAATTTGCGCATGTTGGGGGTGGGAAAGAGATAAGCTGAAATGAGGATATTTGTATCAATCATTATCCGCATAACGTTCTTCCCACATTTCTTTTCTTATTTCATCCACCATATCCACTACATCCTGCTCGTTTTTCAGACCAAGCCGTTCAGCTTCACCTTCAAATGCCTTTTGAATATTCAAAAAAGCTACCTTGGCTGCATTTGCAAAAATAATCTTATCGCCATCTTCAATAAAAATTACTTTATCACCGTCTTTTAGGTTGAGCTTTTTGCGAATGTCAATAGGAATTGTAATCTGACCTTTACTTGTAATTTTTGCAACTTCCATTTTCAACACCCCTTATTTCATTACTTTCCTTACTTGTATCGTATGTTTTTTTCGGCAAAATATCAATCCCTTATTGGTTTCCATTCCATAATGGCTTTATTTTAAAACCATAGTTAAGTTCCGGCTTTGGTATGTGCCGCATATCAGCTTGTGCCAATATTATATCATAAAACCATCGCTATTTCCAATATTTCCCTGTAAATGGTGATAGGACGTTTCTTCATACAGCGCCCCCACCAAAAATCTCAGCGGGTAACCGGCCAACGCCACTTTTTTGGCTGCCGCCAGCCTTTCCGCCAGCGGCGGGGTGGCGTGCTCGAACCGCTGGATGATTTCCCCGGTATTGATGCTGAAGCGAAAGCAGGTATGCCCATGATGAGGCGCGTCCAGCAGCGAGTCAAGTCGGTAAATTTGGTGACAAAGCGGAAACGGCCGTGCTCCTGTGTCCCGAAGAACTTGATAACCTTTCTTAATATGCCGGTGTAAGGCTCCGTGGGAATTGGGTCGGACGTGGCGGCCCCTTCAAAAACAGAGACCTCCGGCTTCCTCTTTTCGATGTATTCCCGGGTGGCGCTTAAGATTTCTTCTATGTTAACATATATACGGATGTAAGGCTTTTTACCCAAGTTGGTGAGCAAGTAGCAGTATTCATACTTCCGAGGTCTTGAAAACCTAGTAAAAACCAGCAGTCCTTATGTTTCAAGGAACGCAGGGTTTTTATCAAATCACCTTTGTTTTTTTAATTACTGATTTTTTGACCTTTTTCAACTTGTAGACATCGTTTATATCGCATCTAAACACATTTGCTATTTTAAAAGCCATAACTAGATCAGGCATCTTTTTGTTTTTTTCATAACTAAGGTATGTTTTATTGCTAATACCTAGGATGTTTGCCGCTTCACTTTCCGATAATCCAGCGTTTAATCGCATTGCTTTTAAATTTTGTTTCAAAGATAACTCGTATTTTGTATTTTCTTCTATATTTTTATTTATTTTCTCTATATCTTCATTAGATAAAAACTTCTTTCCGCAATTTAAACATTCTTTAAGATCAATGCCCTTGGTAACGACAGTAATTCCATTTACGAAATTCGTCATTTTATCTCGAAAAACAATTTCTCCGTTCAAACAATATGGACATTTCAAAACCTGCACATCCCTTCTTATGGTTATTAATTCTGGTTATTAATCCAGAACTAAAAAATGTTGGGTAAGTCTTGCCATAAAAAGATATTGACGAACCACAATTAAAAGATACGGATTGCAAGACAACCACACTAAATACAACCAATTGATACGAATCATGCTTATGTGTTTTATTGTATTCCCTGTTATAATGTTCTACAAGGGAAATTTTAAATTTGAGGGGATAAAGATGTCCGATATACTCTATTACACACCAGAAGAGGTTGCTAAAATCCTAAAGATTTCCAAGGGAACGGTTTACGAACTAATCAAAAGAGGGGAACTCCCTTCATATCGCATTGGAAGAAAAATGCGGGTTAGTCCATCAGATCTTGAGGCATTCACCAAACCAGCATCACCAAATAGATTCGCTTACCAGGCGGCTAGCGGCTCTATTGAACAAATTATCTTAGAATGCGGCGGGTTTATTATATGTGGCCAAGACATAGTCTTAGATGTTTTAACTAGACATATTGAAAGGCTTAACCCAATGTTCCGCTCTTTACGTTCTTACGTTGGAAGTTTAGATGGGTTGCTGGCCCTATACAGGGGTACTGCCAATGTTGTGACGACACACTTATGGGATAGTGAAACAGGAGAATATAATATTCCTTATGTACGAAGGTTGCTGCCAGGTCAGTATACAGTAGTTATTAACCTGGTCTACCGGTATCAGGGTTTTTATGTCTCGCCGGGCAATCCGAAAAATGTAAGAGACTGGGGAGATCTAACGAATCCTGACGTGACATTTATTAACCGTGAAAAAGGCTCCGGCACAAGGATCTTACTGGATGAACAATTGAGAAATCTCAATATAGATCGTCGGCAAATTAACGGTTATCAAAATGAAGAATTAAGCCACATTGCAGTTGCAAGTTCTGTGGCCAGGGGATTAGTTGATGTTGGCCTGGGAATAGAAAAAGCCGCACTTCAAGTCCCTGAAGTTGAATTCGTTCCTTTGAAAAAAGAACGATATGATATCGTAGTTTACAAAGAGGATTTAGAAAAACCGAGTTTCCAGGCTCTCCTAGCTGCGCTGAATTCAAGAGAGTTCCGTGCGGAAGTAGCCGGGATGGGTGGATATGATATTTCTCAGACCGGAGAAATCATGAGTGAAATTTGACAATGATAAATACAATATTTAACATATGGTACATTTTTCGACAAATATTATATTTTGATACCATGCATCATACTTAATATTATTTCCCACAATTGCAACCCGGCCCATATGGATATACTGTTTATGATTTGAAATAAAGCTGTCTTTTGAAATAAAGCCGTTTTTTTCACCATGGTCAATGATAAAACGCTTAATATCCTGTAGCGGAAAAGTATCGCCGTTCGTTTTCCGGCAACTGACTTCACAGGTAAGAGAGCACACCCGGCACAAGGTTTCAGCCAGTGGTGTTTTTTGCTTAATTGCCACCATCGCTTCATTTTCTTTTTCTTGTTCAATCAGAGACATGTAACTGACAGCGTTTTTTTCAATGGGGCATGCAAATCTCCTTTTTATCATTTAACGCTTCCTCCGTTTCTTCAAGAGTGTGTTCTTTGATAATTAGCGCCAGTGGCTATAGGTTCATCTTCTTTTGGGGAAGAAATGTAAGCTCCTTAATTAATCAGTTATGCTAGTTATCATTATAACTGATTAAGTTTATCAAATATACATATTGAAGAAATCACCAGCTTCTTAAAATAGTATAATTATAAAGCAAGTTCAGTATTACGTGCGCTCTTACCCGGAGGGTGATCTTGATTGATAATCATCTATCCCGGATTTTTAGAAATTACTTGATTCAAAGCTATTGTTCCAATAAAATAAAAACTAAAACAATAACCACCAATTATAATTCCTGCGGTTGAGGAGGGTATCATAAATTGGTTCAAGATAAAGCACTAAGAAAATATACATTAATAACCGTGACGCTGGCGTCATTTATGACTCCCTTCATGGGCAGCGCGGTCAACCTGGCCATACCCGCGATCGGGGAACAGTTTAACAGCAGCACTTACATGCTGAGCTGGGTTGTGAGCAGTTATCTCCTTTCTTCAGCGGCGCTGCTTCTGCCGTTCGGCAGGCTGGCGGACATTCTCGGCCGGAAAAAAATTTTTGTGTTGGGGATTTTGGTTTTCACTCTGTCTTCACTGCTGTGCAACCTGTCCTGGTCCATCCAGGCGCTGGTTTTTTTCAGGCTCTTGCAGGGAGCGGGCGGCGCCGCGCTTTTCAGCACGGGGATGGCCATTTTAACCTCGGTTTTCCCGCCCCAGGAGAGAGGCAAGGTGCTGGGCATCAACGCCGCCACAGTCTATACCGGCCTGTCACTGGGGCCGGTGCTGGGCGGCGCGATGAACCAGCATTTCGGCTGGCAGTCCATATTTTACTTAAACGTACTGATTGGCTTGCCGGTCATGCTGCTGGCGGTTTGGAAGCTGAAAGCGGAGTGGGCGGACGCCCGGGGCGAGCGGTTTGATTTAACCGGCGCCACGCTGTACAGCGCCGGTTTGGGGTCTTTGATGTACGGCTTCTCATCCATGGGCACCTCTGCCTCAGCCAAAGTGTTCACCGCAGCCGGCCTGATTCTGCTGGCCTTGTTCGTCAGGCGCCAGGCGATGGTTCGACAGCCCATGCTGAATATCAAGCTGCTCAGCGGAAACACGGCGTTCGCTTTTTCCAACCTGGCGGCCTTAATCAACTACAGCGCGACTTTTGCCGTCGGTTTCCTGCTCTCCCTGTACCTCCAGGTGATTATGGGATATAACTCCCAGACAGCGGGACTGATCCTGCTGTCGCAGCCGGTGCTCATGGCTCTGCTGTCTCCTTTCGCGGGAGTTCTCTCCGACCGCGTGGAACCGCGGATAGTCGCTTCCTGGGGAATGGGCCTGACCACTATCGGGCTGGCTTTATTCAGCTTCATCGGCAAGGATACGCAAACATGGTTTGTCGTGGCCAACCTCGCCCTGCTGGGCACAGGCTTCGCGCTGTTTTCTTCCCCGAACAACAACGCCATCATGGGATCGGTGGAAAAGCAGTTCTACGGCATAGCTTCGTCAACCCTGGGAACCATGCGGCTCACCGGACAGGCCGCCAGTATGGCGCTGGCCACTCTGATCATTGACTTGCACATCGGCGGCGTCCAGTTGAATGCCGCGGACCCCGGCTTGCTCATCAAAAGTCTCAACATATCTTTCGTCATATTTGCGGTTGCCTGCTTTGGAGGAATATTCGCCTCGCTGGCCAGGGGCAACATGATCACGCCCAGGGCACAAAAGTCGCCCGCCGATTAAAGGGCGCCAAACCCTAAAATCGCTATTATCTTTCCTTTTAGGCAATAGCTGGTTACAATGATGAAAAGGTCTCTTGGACACAAGGGGGTTATTCTATTGTATGAAATAATATCCAGCATACCGCTTTTTTCCGGTTTGGATAGAATAAACCTAGCGAAAATAATCCCCGAAATGGAAAGAAAGTCATTTGCCGCCGGTCATATCATATTTAATCAAGGTGACCCGGGAGACTCTTTGTTCATTATAATTAACGTTAGTTAAAGTTTTCTGCACCGATGATGAAGGAAAAACACAAGAACTGGCCTCTCTGGGAACAGGAGAATGCTTCGGGGAAATTTCATTGCTGACCGGCCAGCCCCGGACGGCAAGTGTACAAGCCGCGACAGATATCGCTGTGTATGTGTTATCTAAAACAAGCCTTTATAACTTAATGAAAAAACATCATTCCCTTTCAATTTATTTCAATGAAATATTGGCCGCGCGGCTGTCATCTACCAACGCCGGACTTAGCGGCGAAAAAAACAGGGAAACTGCAAAGGATACACTAGCAAGCGGGCAATTTCTCGCGGGGAATATAATATACAGGCGTCAGCAGCCTGCCAAACGCCTTAATAAAACAAGGATATCAATCGCCGTTGCGGGAGCGGTTATATGCGTTATTTCCACTTGCTTGTTCCTATTAAATGGTCTTAGCAAACCGCACATAATATTTATTGAGCTGCTATTAGCGGCAACTTTTTGCTGGGGGTTAAACATCCTTTCATTTCATGTTGTGTCTCTCTCCTTGCCTGTTTTAGCGGTCTTATTAGGTGTCACTACCACGGAAACAGCTTTTTCCGGTTTCTCCAATTCTTCATGGTATCTTCTGCTAGGTGTGCTTGCCATATCGGCGTCGATATCAAAAACAGGCTTATTATTCAGGCTGGCGTTGTTATTACTGAGGAAATTCCCCCCCAGCTATATCGGACAAACCCTGGCATTTGCTTTAACCGGCTTAATCCTAACGCCGGTCATCCCCTCCAATAATTGCCGCGCCGCGCTGGCCAGCCCGCTTGCCCGAAACTTAGGCAAAGCCTTGAATCTAAAAAATTACAGTCCCGGCACAGTGGGCCTGGCGATGTCCTGTTTACTAGGATTTGGCCAAATGTCTTTTATGTTTCTCAACGGCTCGTCGTCAAATCTTCTTGTATTGGGGTTGCTGCCTGGAGAGATAAGCTCACAAATAACATGGGGATACTGGTTAAAGGCGGCGCTGCCGATAGGCGCGCTATTCTTTTTATTATCTTATCTGTTTATCATCCTTTTTTACCGGCCTCAGGGAAAAATACAACTGAACCCGGCTGTTATCGAGTCGCAGATAAAGATTCTCGGGCATATCACCATGCAAGAAAAAATATCACTAATGACTGTTGTGATAACAATACTCGCTTTTCTTACCCAGCCCTGGCACAACATCAACACCGCGTGGATAGCCATGCTCGCCTTCTTGATTCTGTGCGGGTGTTCGATAATGGACGAAAAAAGCGTGCGTTCTGATATTGACTGGAATTACCTGATCGCATTCGGCTCTTTAACCGGGCTCGGGAATATCATGTCTTCCATTGGGTTAACCGCTGTCATCGCAGACAAGGTGGAACCCTATTTGAACATAACAGGTAATAAGATACTGCTGTTATTATTTATAACTATTGTCTTTTACCTGATTCGTTTCGCCCTGCCCGCCGCCCCCGCTCAAATAATTACCATGATTATGTTTATGCCGTTAACTTCCGTAACAGGGATTAATCCGTTCATTATCGGATTGATTGTGATCCTGTGCAGCAATCCCTGGTTTCTTCCGCACCAAAGCACCGTATATCAAAATGTTGTTAATGGAACTGAAGGAAAATCATTTCGCCATGAACAGGTGCTAAAGCTTGCCTTCGCTCACTTCGTAATCACTATCTTTGTAATTATTGTAACGTTTCCTTATTGGCAGAATATCGGATTGATTCGTTAATCAATCAAAAACCTCCGCCACAATACAGTTCCGCCCATTTAACTTCGCTTCATAAAGGGCGTTATCGGCAAGGGCGTTATCGGCCCGCGCCAGCAAATCTTTTAAAAAATCCTCCTCTATATTTATGGACTCAACCTTTATGACACTTATCAGGCCGATGCTGATAGTTACAGACAATTCCCCGATCATGGTTTTGACAGTTTGGTTCTCTAACATGGACCTGATTCTATTAGCCAAAGCTACCGCGCCATCATGATCTATATGAGGTATGTAAATAATGAATTCTTCGCCCCCGAACCTGGCCAGTATATCAGACCTGCGAAGATTTTTGTTAACGATGTCCACCACGCCCCGCAGCACATCGTCTCCGGCCAGGTGTCCGTACGTGTCGTTAATAAGCTTAAATTTATCCAAATCTAAAAGCATTAGCGAAAATGGAATACTATAACGGCGCGCGGCGGCAATTTCGTAGTCCAGTTGATTAAGTATATACCGTTTGTTATAACAACCGGTCAACGCATCTGTAATCGACATCTGTTCAAGTTTCCTGTTCGCTTTATAAAGCTTTGACTGAAATTGCAGCAACTCTTCATTTTGCAGTTTTAATGTCTCATTATTTTCGTTGATTTTTTCGATCAACCCGCGCAATTCGGTTACGTCGTTTAAGGTAATGCTCCGGCCCAATAAATTTTTTTTATGGTCAAACACAGGTGAAATGTTCATGGCAACATGGCGCGGTTGTTCTTGATTGATAATTATTTCCGTTTGAAGGATTTTTGATTTGTCACCGCCATATTCCTCCAGAAACTCTCCGTCAAACTCAATTCCTGAAGCTGGATAGAATTCCCCAACATTAAAAACATGACCCGGTTGAAGGTTGATCAATCTGCCCGCGCTTTTGTTGATATCGAGAACAACTTCGTTTTTGTCAATGATGACCATGCCTGTGGCCATGCTATCAATTACTTCACGCTGGGCGATGCTTACAATTTTAAACAAGTCGTACTTCTGTATGGCCACTACGAAGCATATAGCTAAAATAATGAGGCCGGAAGAAGTCAAGCCGGGCACGACAACGGTCTCTGGCAGAATAAAGGCATTTAGCAGCACGTCAGTGATTGACAACGCAAGAAAAGATACAACTCCCCAGATGCAGAGCATCAACTGCTTTTTCTTATTCTTTTCGGAGACAGTCGCCAATTCATATATCATTAGCGCACCACCCACGATAAAGTAAATTATTATTGAGAATACAAACAGCCAAAAAAAAGGCCCGTAAGTACGCGTCGCCCATCCGTTTAAGGATGGTTTGGCGAACAGAAAATGCCACGGGTTGGTTATAACCAGCAAGGAGCAAAAGACAGCAGGCACAGCCCACAGGTACAGGTACGCTTTCTTTACATTCTTGATTTTTCCAGTTAAAACTAAAGCGAATATATGCCACCCGAAGCCGAGAAAGCAAAGACTAACAAAAGCCGCGCTCAGGAACACCCATTGCAGTTGCTGATCAGGGGTTACATTAATAAGAAAATTGCAGAACGGCCACATGCCAAGCAAATAATGAAAAACTAAATAAGCTTTATAGAGAACTGTTATGTCATTTACTACAAGAACATACATAAATAGCGCCACCAGGATAACAAAAACATAAAAATCCACCACGCATATCCACTCCTTGAATAACCGGAGACTTGCCAGTATTTCATGAAATTTCGCCAGCAAGAATATAATTCCTGCAAATCCAACATTTTTTCGCATGGCGCCAAAAGTACATTAATATAAACATGCGATCTTCAGCATCGACCGGTACGAATTAATAAATAATTTTCAAGCAGCCCGTTCTAATGACACTATTTGCAAGCACTAAGCATAAAATTTAAATAACACCTAAAAAGGAGGGTCGTACTAAGTGGTCAAAGAGACTATGGCGGCTGTGGAAGCGATGAAGGAAACAATGGGTGTGCTCGATTGTTCAAAAGGCGGATCAAAGTGCTCTGCTCCAAATTTTGTTTTTTTCATTTTCAAAGACGCCAAGTGTGTGAACATCTTTAACGGAGCTTGCGAAACATGGGATCCCGGCGATTGCGCGGATAATGAATGCGACTAGTAATAAAAATTTGATACTATTTATCAACTATTGCCGGTTTAACCGGCAATTTTTTACTAAAACATTCTCCTTCTTTATGCATACTTTGTTAAACTTTACAATATCTTTTTAATAATATTGATAAAAGCGATTGTCATCCTGCCGGCCAGGACTTGTAACTTTTGTTGACGCGTTATTATTAATAATAACTAGAAGGAGGAAATAAATGATTAAGGACATAGCTGAGGCCATGGACATAATAAAGGATACAATCGATGGGCTAAACCAGGAAAGCATGAAGGCAATAGTTACTGAAATCAAAGAAATTATGGATAAAGCAGTTGACAAACTAAATAATAACAGTATAGCAGCAGCAAGTGAACCCAAAAAAAACAACATGCAAATTATATTTAGTGAGATCAATGATATTATTAAGGAATCTGTCGATAAACTGAATAAAGAGTTCGAAGGTAAAAATATCAATTGTTGTTGTCCGTTTATTATTTGTTTCCTGCTAAAAGATGCTGAGTGTGTAAATATCTATAACGGAGCTTGCGAAACATGGGCTCCTGGCAATTAACCGTATTCACACTTTTGCCGGCTTCACGATATCAAATGTTTTAGGGGGATTTATTGATGGATGTTTCGACTGGCTGTATCATCTCCTCGCAGAGTAATTTTTTACTGAGCCATCAGATGCTCCGGGACGCGACAGGCAAGCTATGGCTTTTCTATCTGGCTCCGGACGCTTTTTTAAATTGCGGAACATCTGAAAACGAAGGAAAGACCTGGTCCAATCCCTCAGAACTAACTGATGAAGTCTCCGGCCCTTTTACCGCGGTTACAGACCAAAACAATCATATTCATCTTTGCGCCGTCAGGAGATTAAATGAACTTACATACATGCAATGGGACGGCCTTAATTGGTCAAGAAATATCCTACCTATGGATAACCTCAGGGGGCAGCCCTTTTTCCCCATTGCGCATATTGACCGGTGGGGTGTTGTACATATTGTCTGTGGATTCAGAAGCAATCCCGATGAATGGTCTGTTGTACACTATCTAATCGATGCGCGTAAGAACCTTTTGATAAAGACACATTATGATGTACCCTGCGCTTTGGATATTCTCCTGGATATCAGCACCAAAGACGCAGGTCCCAAGAAATACGTTTCTTTTTTGGCAGGCGCGCTAGACAGCGATACACAAGGCAACCTTCACCTTGTTCACCGCTATTTTGACGGCAGGTATTTTCAGCTTTACTATAACTTTTTTAATTCCGGCAGCAGCCAGTGGGGGCCGCCTGTTCCTCTAATTGACGCTGATTGCAACTGCGGTATACCTTCTATGTTCATTGACCCGCAAGACAACATTCATCTCCTGTGGTCTTCTTTCAGCGCAGGCAAATTCAGGTTAAACTATAGGCGAAAATCGGGCGATTGGCAGCAACAAGTGATATTATCGGAAAAAAGCACGGCAATCGAATCTCCGCTCCTGCTTCATGTAAGAGAAGAAGTTGCGGCTTGCTGGCACGAAAACGGCAAAATACTTTACCACACGCTAAATAATTTTTCTGATGAAATTAGCCCAACCCCCTGGATTTGTCCTGATGATACCGCGGCAATAAAGGTAAACAGCAACACATGGTCTTCCGGCTCTAAGACGACTATACCGCTAACATTGGCCAGGAAGGAAAACGGTCATCATATAATTCATTTTGATACTGCCAACCTGACGGATGATATCCCCAATTCTCACGCAAAACAAGATTCAGATAATATAGTGGATGGTTTTTTTTACCTAAAAGACAGCAATTTACCTGGAATTCAACAGAAACAGCACGCCCAGCCAGCTGATAATCCGCAAAATGACGGTAAAATAATTACGTGGAAGAATTTATAATAATAACTATTTGAGCCGTAAACAAAGAGCAGGCGGAAATCGCCTGCTTTAAAATTGCTGTTAGCCTCCCCCGGGTATACAACGCGAAAATGCTATATTTTAAACTTGCCTACTATAGCGTCCAGTTCTTCAGACAGTTTGGACAAGGATTCGGCTGACGCTGAAACCTCTTCCATAGCGGCCGTTTGTTCTTGTGTCGCGGCAGCCACATTCTGCACACCCGCCGACACCTCTTCCGTAGCGGCCGCTACACTTTGAATCTCCTCCGTCAGACTTTGCACGGAACTGATAATATTTTTAAAACCATCCCCTACTTCCTGAATAACTATTGTGCCCGCTTCAACGTCCCTGCCGCCTTTAGCCATGCTCTCAACCGCTCTCTGTGATTCAGCCTGGATGGCGTTCACCAAGTTGCCAATTTCCTTCGTGGCGTTAGCGGATTCTTCGGCCAGCTTCCTTACTTCTTCAGCCACGACGGCAAATCCCAGCCCTTGTTCCCCTGCCCGGGCTGCTTCTATAGCAGCATTCAGAGCCAGTAAGTTGGTCTGGTCGGCTATGTTAGTAATTAGTCCGACAATTTGGTTAATCTCTTGAGATTTTTTGCTCAGTTCATTAATGGTAACAGCAACCTGTTCTGCCGATCCGGCGATACTTTGCATCTGTCCAATCAACTTGGCTATTCCCCGATCCCCCTCACCGGCGAACTTGGCGGCAGTCTCGGAAGCTTGCGCCACAGTCTGCGTGTTTGATGAAACCCGGTCAACCGTGGCGGCGATTTGACCCATGGTGACCGCGGTTTCACCGGCTCCGGCCGCGGTTTGCTGGGCACTCGAAGTCAGTTGCTGGGATGTCCCGGCCACCTGTATCGAGGCGCTTTTTACATCCAACATAATCGCCCTCAGGTTGGCCAGGAATTGGTTAACAGCCTTGGCCAAGTCGCCCGTCTCATCATTGCTTCGCACCTTGATTTCCTGGGTAAGATCGCCGCCCTTTTCCGCCAGCATATTGAATTCATCTTTTAACACCAGGATGGGTTTGACAATCTGATTGGACAGGACAACCGCGACGGCTCCCGCGATAAACAAAACAACCAAGGTCAGAATAATCGAAATAACAGCCAGGGATCTCAAAGCGGCCGAAAGTTCCGCAACAGGGCTCGTCAGTACGAGAGACCACTTGCTTCCCGCCACCGGAGCATATGCGATGAACTTATCCACACCCTCAAAGACGTAGCGGGTAACGCCGCTTTCCCCTTTAACCATCTTTTGCGCGGCTGACGTCAAATTCGAATCAAGGCTGCTGTCCTTTAACAGGTTTAATTTCATAACCATATTTTTATCAGGATGGGCGATGCACAGGCCATCCCCCTGAATCATATAGGCGTAGCCCGTCTTGCCAACCTTGATCGTAGATAATTCACTAATAATCTCGTCTATCGGCTGTGTGCCCAATAAAAGCCCTGTGACTTGGTTGTCCCTCTTCAGCGGCGCGGCCACCGCGACAACAAGATGTCCGGTCACTCTGGAAACAATCGGGTCGGAGACTACCGCCTGCCCGGTGCCCATCACTTGCTTAAAGTAATCCCTGTCACTGATACTGCCTGTGCTGCCATCTGTTGAATAGTAATCGCCCTTGCCGTCGACCATAAGTAAGGACTCATAGTCATTAAAGCGTTTTTGCTCAGTAGTTAAGTAAGATAGGATTGCATCACGATTCCCGGTGGCGATAATTGGTGAATTGGCCAAAGTATTAATTTCAGTTCTGTGTTCGTCAAGCCACAAGCTGACTTCAGTGGCGCAAGGTTTAGCCAAGGAAGTAAGATCGAGCTCAAAGTTGCTGATCAGAACCTGCTGCGCCTTTTTATAGCTAAAATAAGACAATGTTCCCAGGGCCACCACCAAGATGACTATGATTGTCGCCATAAACTTGAACTTAATACTCCTCCCCATTTCTGATTACCTCCCTCTTTTTATAAAAAAACCCCCATTATCCCTGATTAATATAAATCCAAATAACCATTCAGAGATATAGGGGTATTCCTGATTTTATTCCTCGTATTCTCTTATTTATATTTATAACTACTTATTTCGACAATATGGCAATTATTTACTATCAGCCTTAAATCGTGGTCAAACCTTCCCGGATAGCGTACTTTATGAGCCCCGCCATACTTTGTATGCCCAGCTTGTTCATTATATTTCTCCGGTGAGTATCGACAGTCTTCTCGCTCACGTGGAGGACGGCGGCTATTTGGACTGTATTTCTACCTTCGGCCAAAAGCTGGAGCACTTAGCGCTCCCTGGCTGTTAGGATGGAAAAAACAGAAACCCTTTTTTCATGCAGGCTTTGCACGTAATCTGTGACGACTACACCTGTTATACTGGGGCTCAAGTAATATTTACCCGCGATAATTGTATTCACCGCGCCGGCCAGCTCCTCGAAGGCGCAGTCCTTGAGCAGGTATCCCGAAGCGCCGGCGCTTAACATCTCCGACACAAATCTTTTATCTGAATGCATCGATAAAGCGATGACTTTTGTATTCGGGCTTTCTTCCTTGATCTTGCGGGTGGCTTCGATGCCGTTTAAGTCAGGCATCGCGACATCCATAATAACAACATCGGGCGACAGTTCCCGCGCCAACCGCACTGCCGTGCGGCCTTCCGCGGCTTCAGCGATTACTTTCATCCCAGGTGTTTCCTTAAGTAAGGAGCGGAGGCCGTCACGGACGATCTTATGGTCGTCAACAAGAATTAAGCTAATACTCAAATGTATCCCCCCAACAACCTTACCGGCGCCTGAGAGGCGCTTCCATAGTAACGATAGTCCCCATATTGTGTTTAGATTTTATTTCCATATTACCTCCCATATGCACCAAACGTTCACGCACACTAAAAAGGCCAAATCCGCCAATCTTACTTAAATTAAAGCCTCTTTTAGAAATATCAAAACCCGAACCGTCGTCCTCAATCACTATAATTAAGTTCTTTCCTTGTTTCTGTATAGATACCAACGCTCTTCGCGCTTTGGCATGCTTAATGATATTCATAAGTATCTCTCTTACCGCGGTATAAAGAATAACCCGTATTTCATCGTCCATCGGCTTTGACTGCCCGTCATCCCGAAAATTAAACCTGATCCCGTGCTTTTCAATTATTTGCTCACCCAACCATTGAACAGCCGCTTCAAATCCAAGTTCATAAAGGATGGGCGGGCTTATTTCAAACGTCAATGAACGTGTATATTGAATTGTTTTTTTAATAAGCGTTTCGATCTCGTCAACATTTCTTTTCAGTGTGGCGTTTGGCATTAATTCCCGCAACGCGCCCAACTCCATTTTGGCGACTGCGAGGGACTGCCCGATATGATCGTGAATGTCTAATGCGATACGCCGCCGCTCCCGCTCCTCGGCTAATGACAATTTTGCCGCAAGTGATCTCAGCTTAATTTCATAGGCTTTAACTTTCATCTCAGCTGTTTTTCGCTCGGTGATATCATGCTTTTCAAAAATGGCTCCTGTTACCCGGCCTCTATCATCAAGCAATATATTGCCGGTGCTTTCAATCCACAGGTAGTGCCCGCTGACGTGCCTGTAGCGCACTTCCAACTTAATCTGCTCTTTGGTTTTAAAAAAAACATCAAGCATTTCCGCCGTTCTTTTCAAGTCGCTCCTATGTACGAAGTCTAAAACAGACCTCCCAATCAAATCTTTAGGCTCATATCCTAAAAAACTTTTATGTGAAGGGCTGACATAACAGTAAACTAACCCGGCGTCGGTTTGGGTGATCATATCCATCATATTATCGGTGATCCGCCGAAGATTTGCCTCACTTTCCCGCAACGCTTCCTCCGCCTTTTTTCGCTCGGTGATATCTGCCGCAACGGCTATTGAACCGGCGAAATTCCCGTTATCATCAACAATAGGCGAAGCTGTCATGCTCGTATAAATCCTTGTACCGTCCTTACGAATAAATATAAAATCAAATTGCTCCGAGACACCCTGTTTACGGTGCTCGAAGATAGCTTTCCAAGCTTCAACGGAACAATCCTCAACAAACGAGTAAGGCGTCCGGCCTATCATTTCCTTTACAGTGTATCCCAGCATTTCAGCCATTCTGGGGTTCACAAAAGTTGTCCTGGCATCAAGATCAATTACCCAAATACCTTCCTGAGCCAGTTCCATCAACTGGCGGTATTTTTTCTCGCTTTGCCGCAATTCCAGCTCAACCTGCTTACGCTCAGTGATGTTATCAGCAATTCCGATAATCCGGCATATTCGTCCGGATGAATCCCGCACGGGGACAAGGGTGGTTTGGAAGTACCTGTATCCGGCCTTTAAGCCAATTTCATATTCATAGCTGACCGGCGCATTCGCGTTAATACACTTGTTATAATTAGCGTTCAAGATTTCAGCGTTTTCGGGGGAGAGGAATTCTTCCGGGGATTTGCCTTGAATATCCACGATAGAGTATCCCAACATTTTTTCACCTGACGGGTTCAAGCTGGCAAACCGAAATTTGCCCTCGGAAGTCACGTCTAGCGCAAAGATGCCGTTGGAGGCGTTGACAAATACCTCGCGGTAGCGCCACTCGCTTTCCTTGAGCGCCGCTTGCGCCAGCCTGCGCTGCTTTTCTTCCTCCATACGCTCCAGACAAAAAGAAATATCCCGCGATACTTCTTCAAGCAAGGTAATTTCTTTATCCTTAAAATAATCCATTTTGTTTACATAAAGGCTCAGGGCACCATGTACCACGCCTTTTACCTTGAAGGGAAAAGACGCGGCCGCGCGAATCCCCGCCTCGTCAAGCGCCTCACGCCAGGGAAATGAGTGCCGGTCTTGCAAGGTGTTGTTGATGATGACGGGTACCCCCTCACGGATGGCAGAGCCGGTGGGTCCCCGTCCTCTTGGCCGGTTGTCGGCAAAAACGTTGACTTTTCTCACGAAATCCAGAGGTTCGCCTGCCCAAGCGACTGGTATCACAGCATGAGTCTCAGGGTTGTACAGACCGATCCAAACCAGCATGAAAGCCCCGTTCTCCACAGCTATGCGGCATACCTCGGCAAAAAGCTCTTCTGGTGAGCGGGCCCGCACCATTGCCTGGTTAACCAGGCTCAGAACTTCATACAACCTGTTTAGGTGGAGGCCCACCTCCTCATTATGCGTGCTTTCATTAATCTGTTTACTCACCAATAGAGCCTTCTTTCTTTACCTATTGCATTTTTCCCGCTCTATTATGAGATTTCTTTAAATTCACTGTAATCCCTGCAATATTTTCTACTCTCACCGAAAAAACATAAATTCAAATATAAAACTTTTAATTACAGATGATAACTAAAACTCGACATTTTATTTCTTGTCGATTATTATATAATAACGTAAAATGATTTTTGAATTTTGAGATCTGAGAAAATCGCATTCAATTTAACTTTATATAAATTAATTTAGTGAATAAGAATTCCGATATTTAGCTATCCAAAAGGAAATTGTTAAAGTAGGAGTAATTGTATGAAAATCACCGTAATTGGATTAGGAAAAGTGGGCATGGAGATCATCCGGCGACTCTGTGAAGAGGGACATGACATTCTGGTCATTGATAAGGATGAATCTAAATTGTCCAAGATATACGAAAACAATTTGGACGTCATCGCGATGAAAGGGAATGGTTCCAGCGCCCGGATACTGAAGTCTCCAGAGGTGGCTGGAAGTGACCTCCTGGTGGCGGTAACGAACAGCGACGAAATCAACATGATCGCCTGCATGATGGCTAAAAAAATGAACATACCAAGGACAGTCGCCCGGATCAGGGACCCGGACCACGCCCGCGACCTGATCGTCTCCAAAGAGGACATGGGTCTCGACCTGGTGGTAAACCCGGAATACGCCGCGGCCATGGAAATCAGCCGGCTCCTGACAGTAGCCCTGCCTGTTCACACCGAACTCTTTGCCGACGGTAAGATCCTGATGGCAGACGTCACGGTAGATGAAACTATGACAGCTTTTGTCAGCAGGAAAATAAAAGACGTGGAACTGCCCAGGGCTTGCCTGATCGTGGCCATTTCACGCCGTGGGGAAATGGTCATACCCGGCGGGAAAGACATCATTCTGTCCGGCGATACCATTTATTTGCTCGGTCATTCTGAAAGTGTAAACAAGTTTTGTATGAAGATTAAAAAGAAGAAGCAAAAAATGCAGGATGTGATCATTTTGGGAGGCGGCAGAATCTCTTACTACCTGGCGGAAAAACTCAACTCCCAGGGCATCCGGGTAAAAATTATCGAGCAAAACCTGGAGCGCTGCCGGGACTTGGCTGAGAGCCTGCCGGAAACGCTGGTCCTGCAGGGCGACGGTTCGGACATTGAAATCTTAAAACGTGAAGGTCTTAAAGAAACTGACGGATTCGTAGCGGTGACCGGTATAGACGAGGAAAACCTCCTGCTCGCCTTGTTGGCCAAACAGATGGGAGCCAAAAGGGTGGTAGCCAAGGTCAGCCGGCCGAGCTATACTTCTATGGTGGAAAGATTAGGGGTGGACGCCGCCATTAGCCCGCGATTGAACATGGTCAGTGAGATCCTGCGCTTCATCCGGGGCGGCCGTCTTCTCTCCCTGTTCCTTCTTCTGAATGGTCAAGCCGAAGTATTCGAAATAATCGTCCAGCCCGGCACCAAAATTGCCGGCAAAGCTTTGAAGAACTCGGGAATGCCCAAGGGAGTCATCATCGGGGCTATAATTCGCGGTGAGGATACTATAATTCCAGAGGGCAACGACGTAATTTTGGAAAATGATCGCCTGGTGGTATTCGCTCTCGGGCATATCATGCACATTATTGAGAACCTATTCAACCTGGGAGGATCTCCGCTTGAACAAAAACCTTATTATTAGAACCCTGGGGCTGGTACTAATATGTGAAGCCGGGGCCATGCTGCCGTCCTTCTTCCTTTCCCTGTACTACAAGGAACCGGACATGCTACCCTTTCTCTACAGCATTCTTCTACTGGCAGTACCGGGCTTTTTGTTAACGCTGATCCGCGTCAGGAATAAAGATGTCGGATACCGCGAGGGATTTGCCATAGCCACCATGACCTGGCTGGTTACCGCAGCCTGTGGCGGCATTCCTTTTCTCCTGTCCGGCACTTTAACCACTTTTTACGACGCCTTTTTCGAAACAATGTCCGGCTTTACTACCACCGGCGCCTCGGTGATCCCCAACGTGGAAATCCTGCCGCACGGGATCCTGTTCTGGCGGAGTTTCACCCATTTCCTGGGCGGCATGGGTACCATCGTGCTCATCCTGGCGCTCATCCCGTCTTTAAAGGTCGCCGCCATGCAGCTATATAAGGCTGAGGTGCCCGGCCCCACCAAGAGCAAGGTGCTGCCCCGCATTCTTCAGACCACCAGACAACTTTGGAAAGTCTACATGCTGATAACAGCAACGGAGGTAATCCTTCTCGTCCTGGCCGGAATGCCGCTGTTCGACTCCTTCATTCACACCTTCGGTTCGGTGGGCACAGGCGGCTTTTCCTGCAAAAACGCCAGTATAGGCGCTTACAACAGTCCGGCTATAGAATACATCGTGATTTTTTTCATGAGCATTTGCGGCATGAACTTCGCCCTGCACTACAGCATCATGCGCGGTAATTTTAAAGCTTTACTAAAGGACCCTGAGACTAAGCTCTACCTGGGCATTATTGCAGTCAGCACCGCGCTTATCGCCCTAAACGCTTTTAATACACTGGGCTATACTCCGAGTGAAGCGTTCCGCTCTTCCTTTTTTACTGTTTCCTCCATTATAACCACTACCGGCTATGTAACAGCGGACTTTGATCGCTGGCCTGATTTCAGCAAGATTATCTTGTTACTGTTAATGTTCGTCGGCGGCTGCGCCGGCTCAACCGGCGGCGCCATTAAGAACGTGCGCTTTCTTATACTCTTCAAGAGCGCCGCCCGGCAAATTTTGAAACTTCTGCACCCCCAGGCTGTCGTTCCGGTCCGGCTGGGACGTCAAGTGGTCCCCGATGAAGTTGTTGAAAACGTTCAGACCTTCTTCTTCCTATATATGCTCATTTTTGGCGTATCCACCTTATATATCACTACTCTGGGCTTCGATCTGGTCAGTGCCGCTTACGCCGTAGCGGCCACTCTGGGCAACGTCGGGCCAGGTCTGGGACTGGTCGGCCCCATGACCAACTACGCTATCCTGCCGGACTCCGGTAAACTTCTTCTCTCATTCTGCATGTTGGTTGGGCGATTGGAAATCTATACCGTCCTGGTGGTTTTCAGCACCCGTTTTTGGCGGTAGCATAAATTTACACAGCGTTCATCTTAAAACAAGAAAAAAAGTTGTTCTCCATACTGAAGAACAACGAAATAAACATTCTGGAGGTCATTCGGGAACAAGAACCAGGCAATGACGCTGGGATATATAAGTTGAATGATTTTCTTAAACTGATAAAAAAAAGTACTTAGCATACTAGAAGTGTGAATCCTTTTCTTAACAGCGATATCAAATAAAACCTTGACAAGATAGAAAAACAACAACACGTTCAAAAACGAAGTGCATATAAGAACAGGGCTAAAGGATATGGAATTTATTCCTTTGCCCGTCTCAAAGAGAACCACATGGGTATTTATATATACGGTTGTGCTGAATCCGGCGGACAACAGCAGCAGCCTTTTATCCTTGAGATAGATGAAAGCTAAAATCGACAGGGCGACAGCGGGAAACAAATATCTTTCATGCATCCTGGTGGAAAACATGAATACGCCAGCTATCTGGAGCAGCGCTGCCGCGCAAGCAAATGCCCGGCTGTTTCCTTTAATGTAAATAAACCATGAAAAAGCTGTGACTATGACAATAAAAATCATTCCCCAGTTATGATAGCTCAACAAAAACGCGGTAGTCCCGTCCTTTATATAGTTTTTCCCAATCAAGCTGAAGAAATTGAACGCGTTTACGGAGGCATAAGGATACTCCGCCATAGTATTTGAAAAGAGCTTGAAGATCCACAGCGCACCTTTGTTCAGAGTAAACGGCAGGATGATGATAACGGCCGTACTCAAGGCGAAGGCTGCCGCTGTCAGGAAGTTCTTAAAGCTCTTCCCCCTGATCAGCTCAAAGAAAAGCACCGGAAGAAATATAATACCTTGCGGCTTCATCAACACGGCGGCTGTAAACAAGGCGGAAGAAAGGCCGGTCTTTTTTTCCGAAAGCAGATAAAACGAGGATACAACAATTAAGGTGAAGAATGAATCCACCTGTCCCCAAAAGGTAGAATTGATAAAGATTGCCGGGTTAAAGATATAAAAGGCGGATACCAGGATGCTGATTTCCCGGGACAAGTATTTGACGGCCAGCTTGTATATAAGGTATGACGTGGCAATGTCAGCCAATATCGACGGCAGCCTCAAAGGCAGCGTATAATACGGACTCATTGCCTGCATGCCGGCAACCTTGCCGATCAAAAACAAAATATACATGTACAATGGCGGGTAGTCGCTCGACCTGGAACTCGAATAAACTTGAAAGAGATTGTTCGCGGCGGCGGTGGCCCAGTTTTTGAAAAGACTCATGTCAAAAGGATGTCCATCCGTCAATGTGGCGGCGGAAATTCGTAACAGCAACCCTGCGCAAAGCAAGGTAAATATCAATATTCTTTCATGGCCGGGGCGGATTTTCATCTTTTTGCATATAAGAAAATAATATGCCGCGATGAATAAAGCTAAAAATATTACTGAATATGTGACAATCTGCGGAGAGTACTTGATACCCGCGCTGGTAATTCCCCCCATTACGCGCCCATTGGGAGGCGCCGTACGCTGGGTCGAATTAAAATCCGGCTGCCCCCCGGGCAATTGGTTGGTTGACTCAGGCTGCCGGTTTCTTTCACCCTGGGGGGGATTGCGAGTTTCAGCGCCGTTTCTTTCACCCGGTATAAAATTACGGGTTTCAATGCGGCTTTGGGGCGAGGTGGTATTACCGCTGTAGTTTTTTACCGCGTAAAAGCATAATAACCCTGTTGACAGAACTATTAGCAGCAAGCTTATTTTCACTATATGCTTCTTTAAAAACGCCATCCGGCCGCTCATGATAATTCGCCCCTGGTTTTTTGGCTTTCCGCAAATACCCAAAGCCGGCTTCCGATAAAGTTAACAATGATGCCGGCCCCTGTGGCCGCCACCTTGCAGAACCAAAGATTCAGATGATTTACATCGTGCAATACGGCAAGCAGACTGGACGACACCAGTAAGGAAAACCCGTTCACGACGATAAAACTAGCGGCCTCCTGGAGATTAGCTTTCCTGGCAACCCGGAACGTCCACTTGCGATTGAAAAAGTAACTATTCACGACACCGGCTGAATAGGACAGCACCTGGGCAAGCAGATACGGAACCCCGGCGAGATTCAGAAGAAAAAAGGCGGTAAAATCCACAGCCGTGTTTCCCAACCCGACGGTGCAGAAACGCAGGAACTGGATAATCCTGTACTTATTAGAGAACACCACAAATCACCTCAATCTCAGGCTTTGCCTCTTCTACTTCTTGCTTATTCCGGAGAATATACAGCGGCCGGTTTTTCGTTTCGTCGTAAATTCTGCCGACATACTCTCCGAGGATGCCCAAAATGATCAAGACCACGCCGTCCAGCAGCAGCAGGCAGGCTACAAGCGGCGACCATCCGGCAACAACACCGATATTAAATAATCTTTGGGCTACTGAGACAACCAGATAAATAAAACTGGCGAACGAAATCACAAAACCAAGATATGTGGCCAACTTCAAAGGTTTATGGGAGAAAGACGTAATCCCGTCCAACGAAAAGCGAAGCATTTTCTTCAACGGATATTTTGTTTCTCCAGCAAATCGTTCTTCCCGGACATACTCAATGGCTGTTGAACGGAAGCCTACCCAGCTGACCAGACCGCGGACGAAGCGGTTTTTCTCCCGGACGCTGCGCATAGCATCGCAAACTTTCCGGTCGATCAGGCGGAAGTCGCCGGTATCAAGTGGGATGTTTACCTCGGTCAGCGCGCGCAGGGTGCGGTAGAACATGGCAGCAGTCCACTTTTTAAACAGCGTCTCCCCTTTCCTTTTCGAACGCTGCGCATAGACAACTTCATAGCCTTCTTTCCATTTATCAATCATTAGCGGGATCAGTTCGGGCGGATCCTGCAAATCGGCGTCGATAATCACGATGGCTTCCCCGCGGGCATAATCCATGCCCGCGGTTATCGCTATCTGATGCCCGAAATTGCGCGAGAAATCAAGCAGCTTCACACACCCGTCCGATTCGGCGAATCCTTCGATCAGTTCCGCCGTCCGGTCCCGGCTTCCATCATTAACAAATAACAATTCATAAGGTTCGCCGGTGGATTCCATCACCCGCGTCAGCCGGCGATAGGTTTCATTTATAACTGCCTCTTCGTTATAGACCGGAATGATAATGGTATGTCGAACGTTTTTCTTCATCACACCTCATCCTTTATTTTTAGATGTTAATTTCGTACAATGTCTCATTATTCCCCATTCCCATCGGACGACCACCTTGAGGACCATCTTGTGGACCATTCTGGGCAGCGTTTGACTGCCACTCTTCTTTGGGAACCTCCGTGCTGTTGGCACGGATCCAATCCATCACTTCGCTGCTGCCGCCTCTGCCGCCTGAACCGGACGAGGGTATCAGGAAATATTTCACCTTCTTATCTGCCACCATTTGTTCCAACTTCTCAATTGTTAGGATTGGGTCCGAACCGCTAAACCCACCCATGGCGACAACAGCTTTTCCGGTCTCAATAATATAAGATTCAGCCGTGGATGCTTCCGGAGTCATAAAAAGGTACGCTTCCCCCGTGTTATTCCTGGTTACATAATCGAGCAACTTGGTATTGATACTAGAGTTCATGCCGCCGCCACCCATGCCCTGCCTCTGACCGAATCCCTGTTTGCTTGGACCGGCTTGCGGCATCATGTAGTTGTCGCCATAAAGAAGCGGAGTAGCCGCCCAGTATAACGGCGCCACCAGCAATACCAGCATCCCGGCCACCGCGGCGATCGGCGCCAGCTTTTCTTTCTTCGCGGCGAGCAGCAATACCAGCGCCAGCCCGATTCCCGCGACTCCGATGCCGGTTAACCATCCCGCGCCGATTTGCTTTTGATAAGGCTGCAATATATATAGTTCAAAAGCCGTGGCAGCCAGCAGGCCCGCCGGCAAAAGCCACCTTTTCCAGCCCTCTTTGCCGCGGTACTGGTTCCAAAGCTCTACCCAGCCTGCTCCTGCCAGCGCCGCGATCGGGGGGGCGAGCATAATCAGGTAATAGTGATGGAAGAAACCCGCTACGCTGAAAAACGCCATTGCCGGGAGCAGCCAGGCCAGCCAGAATAAAGCCTCATTTTGTTTGGCAGTCAGCTTTCTTAAGCGCATGCCTGCCAGCAGTCCGGCGCAAGCAAACGCTACAAAAGGCAGCAGCCAACTGGCTTGCCCGGACAGTTCGGATTGGAACAAACGCAGCGGCCCGGCCTGACCGGTTCCGAACATACCACCGCCACCTTGTCCTGGCGGTCCACCCCCGCCAGGCATTTGGCCCGGTCCTCCATTACCCTCAGGGTCGAAGCCTCCCGGCATGTAGTTTCCGTCAGGCGGCACTTGCTGCTGGCCGGACATGTTATTCCCGCCCTGCTGCATCTGCTGTCCGTCGGACGTGCCGTTCCCGTCCCATTGCATCTGCTGCCCGCCAGGCATATTGTACCCGTCCTGAGGCATCTGCTGCCGCTCAGGCATATCATTCTCATCCTGCCGCATTTGCCGCCGCTCCTGTGTTATGTCCCCCTGCCTTGTTTGACCTTGATCCGGCGGCGCGCCGCCAGGACCCATGCCTCCCCGACCCATCCCTCTCAAGCGGGCTATCCCGTTATACCCGAAGGCAAGCTCCAATACGGAGTTTGTTTGGCTGCCGCCGACGTATGGCCGGTTATCCTCCGGAACCATATCAACGACCACCGCATAGGACACAGTAACTACAGACATGATTACTGTCGCCGCCGCAAGCACAGCCAGTTTCTTTTTCCATTCACATTTGAAAGCCAGCAGGTAAAACACGTAAAAAGCCGGAACAACCATGTAAGCCTGCAGCATCTTCATATTAAAGCCTACACCGATCATGGCAAAGGCGCCAAAAAGCCACGACAATTTCTGTTCACGAATTCCCCGGAACAACATCCAGGTGGCCAGGAGGAGTGTAAATACCAACAAGCTGTCAATATTGTTCGTCCGGCTCACCGCAACCGCGATTGGAGTACATGCCATTATTAAACTGGCTAATCGCGCGGCAGTTCTGCCATATGTTGGCTTAACCAGAAAATACATCAAAAATACGGAACCGATACCGGCCAAAGCTTGCGGGAGAATCACGCTCCACCCGTGAACCCCGAAAATATAGGCGAATAACGTCTGGACCCAAAAAGTGACCGGCGGTTTATCCACCGTAACGTACCCGCCAGGATCTAAAGAAGCGTAGAAAAAATTGTGCCAACTCTGCAGCATGCTGGTTACCGCCGCAGTATAATAGGCGTTGGCGTTCTGGTCATTCCAGATTTTATAAATATTTAAGAAAGCGGCTAGTAAAGCAGTGCCAATCAGGATAATATCTAAATGCTGAAATTTCCTCGTTTTTACTTTCATCTCCCCCTTTATCCGCAATGTTTGGCCGCAGCCTTAAGCAACCCGCCATAATGTCCCGGTTGTTTACTATTAAATAATACGCCTTTTGGCTGAATTCTCCCTTAACGGCAACTGAACGTTGATTGAGTATTAGCTGAATATCCACTGAACAAATCGCCGCTTATATATGCCCCAAAGTCACTTATCCAATAACCAGAAGGAGGCAATAGGGACGATGATTCCCTTTTGCCTCCCTCTATTGCCTCCCATTGCCAAAACATTTCTTATTTGCCTTCCGAACCAGTTAAATTTAAAAATTCTCCATTTAATTGTGTTCCTCTTCATTACACTCTACCGTTGGTCTTATCTATTATTTTGAAGCCAAATCCCCATACTGTATCAATTTTTAGAGCTGAACCTGCATTAGAGAGCTTTTTCCGTATTCTTTTGATCATATCGTCTGTCGCGCGGGTTTCCACTAAGTTTTCAAATCCCCATACTTTGTCTAGAAGTTCATTGCGGCTGACAGCTCTGTTTCTATTAATAACTAGATAATAAAGCAATGAAAATTCCATTCCTGTAAGTCCGATGTTTTTATTATCAAACTCAGCCGTTTTGGTATCGGAATTTATAGAAATATCCAATATCTTTATAATATGATTATTTTCAACGTTGCTTTTGTCAAATTCAATTCTTCTAAAAATACTTTTCACCCTGGCGATAAGTTCCATGGGGCTAAACGGTTTTGTAAGATAGTCGTCACTACCAATATTAAGCCCGGCTATCTTATCAGATTCGGTATCTTTAGCAGACACAATGATAATAGGCACATTGCTTTTTTGGCGGAGCAGCGAACAAATAGTATAACCGTCCATCTCCGGCATCATGATATCTATTATGAGCATATCCGCTGGTCTGATACTAAAAGCCTCATAAACAGAGCGTCCATCATAAAAAGCTTCAACCTCATACCCCTCTTTAACGAGAAATGACTTTATAATATTGCAAATATTTATCTCATCATCAGCTATATATATTAACTTCTTATCCATAAAGCTCACTCCTGATTTATTTTATTAACATTGTTGCCTCAATTTTGCCACAGTTTTGTGGATATTTATTTATTAAATTTATATAAAATGAAAAGTTAAGAAGAAAACGGTGAAGATGGATATTTAACATCACATCCCACCTCTTGCCACAGGTTTGCCACAGTATTGAAAGGAGGGTAGCAGAAATTATTAATCACACTTTTAAGGAGGTAAATATAAATGAATGGAATTCAAAGTATCAGCTCCACTAATTTTATGATGAACATGAAAAGCATTAATAACAAGAATGAGAAAGATCCTTTTTTAACCGATGCGGCAAAGGTTATAGGTATCTCATACGACGATCTAAAAACTTTACTAGAATCAGGCGAGGACTTACAAACGATAATTGAAGAAAAAGGTCTGTCCCTGGAAGATTTCCAAAAACAGATGTATACACTTTTCAATAGTCATCAAAATGCCAACGTCGATCAAGTTGGGAATATTGTTAATGAAACCGCCTAATTAAAACAACTGCATAACGCCACGCTGGCGCCAGCCAGTAAGGCTCAGATTGGGTAATCCAATCTGAGCCTTTACAATTTTGGGGTAAATCAAATTATTTCTGATAATTAGCATCGGAAGGCGGCATCTGTAAAGACCCATCCGAAGGCCCGTTTCCGCCCATTCCAGGCTCTGTGCCCAGCTTACTCAGATCTATATCCTCCAATCTAGTCAACACGCTTTGGGCTTGTTCCGCTGTTAATTTCCCCTGAGACACCTGATTATCCAACTCAGTTTTTCTATTAGCCAACCATTGCTCCTTAAGTTGATCAAGAGTTATTCCCTTGTCGCTGGCAATCTGCTCCAGGGTAGTCCCGGCTTTCAACTCACTTCGAAGTTCATCGGTTGTAATGCCAAGAATCTGGGCAACGTCCTCCATCGGACCGCCTTGTTGGCCGCCGCCCAGTTGGCCTGAGCCCTGTTTAACAACCGGTGCACCCGTACTTTTTAATATCACTGTGTTGTTTTCAAAGCTCACATCCATTTTCAAAGCCTCCGCCACAGCTCTAACCGGCAGATAAGATGTACCGTCAATCACTATGGCCTCTTTTGCTAAAGTACTGTTGTTAAGAACCACCGGATATGTTCCCTCCACTACTTTCCCGACCAAACTATCCTGCACATCTGCCGCCGCCAAAGCGGCAACACTAATTAATACTAAAAAAACAATTGTAGCTACAGATAACTTTCTCATATTCCTCCTCCTTCACTCATAATTAGTTACTTCACATCCGGAAGATTAAAAAACTGAAACGACTGATTATTTCCTGCTAATCTCTTTCACCTCCTCGGTATTTTATATGCTTTCACAATAATACATCTTTTGGCTGAATTTTCCCTTAAAGGCAACTGAACAATTATTGAGTATTAGCTGAACAAACGCTGAAGAAAAACAAATTTAAAAAGAGATCCCGTGTCACTGTCAAAGTGGTGCGGGATCTCTTCTTTTTAAATTACTCTCGGTATATTTATGGAAGTACTTTTCTGTTCACTCTGCTTGCCAAAGCGAATTATACGGGTAGCCGGATGCGAAACAAACACCCTTCTCCCTCTTTACTTTCAACATCAATGGTTCCTCCATGAGCGTTAACAATGGATTTGGTAATCGCCAGGCCTAAACCGGCGCCGCCATATTTGCGCGTACGGGAGGAATCGCTGCGATAAAAACGATCAAACACGTGGGGGAGATGACTTTCACTGATTCCCGGCCCGTTATCTTCAAAGGACAGAAGCGCTCCTTCACTTTGCCCGGATAGCGAAATCCGGATATGACCTTTTTCCGGGTCCGTATGCTGCACCGCGTTATGAAACAGATTTAAAATAACCTGCTTCATTTTATCTACATCATATTTGCATTTCATATTTGGTTCGATCAATAAGTCAAGCTTTCTGCCACCCGCCAGGATACGCAATTGCGGCTCCATCTCTTTGACAACGTTATCTAAAAAACCTTCCTTAAGCTCGATGTGGGGCGCGCGGTCAAGCTTAGTCAACAGGAGAAGATCATGCACCAATTTAGTGAGGCGTTCCGATTCGCTATGCATGCTTTTTAACGATTTGTGCAATTGATCAGGCTGATTTGCCGCGCCGCGGAGCAGCACCTCTAAAAAACCGTGAATAGAGGTTAACGGCGTGCGCAGTTCATGAGAGGCGTCCGCTATAAAACGGCGCATCTGTTCTTTAGTTTCTCTTTCCGCTTCAAAGGAGGCCTCCAGCCGCTCCAACATGCCGTTGAAGGATTCCGCCAAGCGGTCAATTTCCATCTGTCCTTGCCGGGTCGGGAAACGCCTGGCTAAATTCCCGGCATCGATTTGCTCCGCCGTATCCACCATGTTAAATAAAGGCACCAATGTCTTTTTAAGTATCGGTAAAAAGCCAAGCAGTCCGAACAACATCGCAACTAGAGAAAGGAACAAAAAAGTGAGCAGTTGGCGAATAAGCAACTCCTTGAGCGGGTTGGTCAAAGTACTTACTTGAACGACGCCAAGCATTTGCCCACGATCAAAAACCGGTTGAAGCACCAATAATTGTTCCGCCCCCCCGGCATCATTAACTATTTTGTAGTTCTGACCCGGTTTTTTCTTCAACACGTCCATATACTCTTGTTGTTCCAATCTTGGGGGACTTATGCCGTCGGGCCCGTTGAACAAAACGGAATAGTTGCCCTGCAGATCAATGAAGGCCAAATTCGCGTCAGGAATAAAGAAACGCGGCGGACGTAACATCCCATACTCCGGGCCCAAGCCGAAACGCTGCCCTATCTCGGGGGCGAGCGTCATTATCTGGCTCTGCATGCTGGAAGCCTTATTTCTGTAAATAACATCCCGCATAAAAACATATTGAAACAGGCCTATAAGCGCAAGTAAAACAGCGAGGATTAGCAGCGACCGGGATAAAAGTTGGACCCGGAGCGAGTTGGGAGCGAAAAAAGCTTTGATTTGCGCACTTAGCTTTTGACTCATGATAAATCAACCCGGTATCCTGAGCCGCGCAGGGTTTTTATCAATTGATGGTCTTTGTCGTTTAATTTATCCCGCAAAGAACGAATATACACTTCAACAATATTTTCCTCCCCGCCAAAATCATAGCCCCATACTTTTTCCAAAATCATCGTTTTACTAATAACCAACCCATGATTAAGAACTAAAAATTTGAGGAGCTTATATTCGGTGGGCGATAACTCCAAAACCCGGTCTTCGAGCTTGATCTCTTTGCGGCGGTCATCAATATGAAACGGCCCGATCACGACTTCCCCAAACAAGTTTGGAAACTGATTGCGGATCCTGGCATAGATTCTGGCAAGCAGTTCCTCAAAACTAAAAGGTTTTACCATGTAATCATCGGCTCCCAGGGTAAGACCCTTTACCCGGTCATCCACTTCATCCTTGGCCGTCAGCATGATCACAGCCACATTTTCCGTTTTTTTAAGCATCCGGCAGACTTCAAAACCGTCCATTCCCGGCATCATCACATCAAGTATGACAACATGCGGCTGGAATTGCTTCATCAGGTTAATGGCCGTCATACCTTCCTGGGCGGTTCGCACCTCAAATCCCTCATTTTGCAGACCAAGCTCCAGAAATTGTAGAATATTCGGCTCATCATCCACTAATAATATCTTAATTCCTTTTAATTGTTGCATTTCTGACCCACCACCTTTATATCAGGGACATTTCATCGGGAACATTCCTCTGACAGGAGGTGTGTCCCCATTCCTTGTTAGGTGTGTCCCCACTCCTTGTCGGGAGGTGCGTCCCTGTTTCTTTTATTATCCAGGCTATAACTGAAACCATACTGAAGAAAAACTGAAAATCTGTTGAATATCAACGAAGCCAGCTTGTTTACTGATGAGCGCGTAAAAAATCTAAAGGGTTATCACCCCGATAGCGATAACCCTTTATTAATCAGTAATATGGCGGCGAAGGCTCTATTGCTTCAGCTTATCGGTTTCTTTCGGCGCCTTAATAGTTTGTCCTATACTGAGGATACTGTCTACATCAATTTTATTATAACGGGCCAGTTCAGACGCGTAACTTTCCGTGCCATAATAATAAATTGCAATCTTTTCAAAACAGTCACCTTCTTGAACTTTATAATAAATAATATCATCAGCAGGCGTTTGTTGATTTACCGGTTGCTGATTTTCCTGCTGCTGGTTTACCGGTTCTTTGACTTGTTCTTTGAATGTTACAAATCCCTCATCCTCATTTAATTGCCCGGCTTGAGTCGGTGATTCAGACGTCTCACACATATAGATCCTAACAATACCGGCAATGATTATCAATAGAACTGTAACTATTAAGCCTAATATTAAATATTTCTTTTGCATGAGAACCGGCCTGGTTTCCTGGAAATCCATCCCCTCTATATCCTTAACGGCCTTACCGATAATCTCACTATCGTCCATTCTTTTCAACCACGGTGCCTCCCTTAACAAGCTATCTATAAATAATTATCGTCAAAAAAGGCAATACGTTTAACTGCATTATTTCATAATCTACTTAACCTGCGATACCTTTTAATTCAACATAATATGAGCATATTCCTTGACAAATATTTCGAATAATAACGCCAAGATGGCGGTCAAAGACAACTGTTTATCGTCTTTGGCGACCTTTGGGCATGCAACGCGGCTCATATTCGCCCCTTATAATTGTTCAAACTCATTCACGAAAAGCATAATTTTTTAAGCAATAAAAAAGACCCTCAGTTCTGTTTGAATTGAGGTCTTTATATCCTTCTCAACTTTGATTAGTCCAGTCGATGAACGCATAAAATAGGAGCCCGGAGGCCTTTAGGCTAGTTATTTGTGAGAGGGCTTTCAATTAGTGTTGCAAAAATAAACTTATATCAGGATTCCTCCAAATTTTTATAGTACTTTACTATATGGTAAATAATACTATTTTGTTACATCATATAAATACTATTTGTTTACTTCCGGACAACCAACTTGTAAACGTTACGTCGGCCAGTTCCAGGGATTTCCCGGACGCTTTGCTGTAATTCAATTAGTAACCCAGTCCCCTCACAACCTCGTGATCAAGAATTCTTTTGCGCTCTTTCCAGTCCGGCATATGCACAGTCAAAAAGCCATAAAAATCCTGATCATGCTTGGGATGAAGAAAGTGCGCCAGCTCATGCAAAACAACATAATCAACACAAGGTGGCGGAGCTTTGTATAAATAATAATTAAGATTGATTTTTCCATGCCTTCTGGAGCAACTGCCCCAAATGGTTTTCATTCTTCTGACCTGAAGCGCCGGTTTATCGATGCCATGCTTGGCAATAATGGGATACAGTCTGTCGATAGCCGCTAAAAAATAGGCTTTGCTCTGTTTTCGCCACCAGCGCCCAAATTGCTTTTGTAAAGCTTTATTATCCCCGGTGGCGGGAGACTGAATATAAACATAGTCTCCCTCTTGTTTTATTTTATGTATATTTGCTTCACCGACCATGATTCTGATTTGCCTGCCCAGAATACGTGTGGTTGTGCCGCTGCGTATTTCTGTTTCAAGTTCATCCGCTGCCGTCGCTTTAAAATAATTCAAAGACTTTTCGATCCAGGCAGTTTTGCTTTTGAGGAAATCATTCAGATATTTGTCCGGCACGCCAAGCGGCGCCGATAACTTCACGACACCGTCAGGGAACACCTTCAGCCGGATTCTTTTTACGCTTTTACGTTCAATAAATACTTCAACATCGCCCAACGGTTTTGTAAAACATAGTTTTTTCACGCTCATAGCCTAATACCTTCTCACCGCCGTTGTCATAAGTCCTTCCAATATAAGGTCAATTTTCTCGACCGGCAGTTCTATTCCGTGTTCTTCGATAAAATCCCAGATAAGATCGTCAAGCACTTGCGTCATATCTTTTTGCACCGCCGTATTAAACCGCCAGTCAACTTTAGCCCGGTTGGCTATGGACTTTTTCACCTCAATAGCCAGATATCCCATCGCTTCATCTATTTCCGGCGAAATATCCTTTATTTCCGCGGCGATGATATTTTGAATCGATCCGTAAAAAGCTTTCGCGTCACTGTCATTGTCTATACAGGCCGGATAATGATGGCTGGTATAACCTTTCTTAAAATCATCCGCGATTTTCTCCATTTTAAAGAGATAAGAATCATCATTTCTCGACGCCCTGTATTCTTCAAGGGTTTCTTTCAACTGTTCGGAAAACTTCTTGTGCAGCAACGGGTCGTCATAACGGCAGGTTTCCAGTTCCCTGTCCATACGCGTGCGAATGGCGTCACCTTTGGCAGCTTTGCTGTCCAGTTTTTCAAGCTGCTCTTTCATCCCCACGGGATCGTGGATAGAAACCGGCTCGACAATTATTTGACTCGGTTCTGAAAGCACAAAGTTATTCAGCAGGCTGCGAATGCCGTCTTCATACCTGCTAAAATCCACTTTTTCATTGTAACGGAGCAAAATCGCCCCGCGCAGCTTTTGAAATTGAAGCAAATCCTGCTTGTATTTTTGCATTTGTTCATATCCGACGGCGCTATATAAAGCATAGCTCCCCACAGCCAAGTCCAATAACCGGGAAAATATTGAAAGACGCTCATAAAAAAGCTTTCTATAATTAACATCCTCCAATACGCTTTGCCAGCCCTCGGAACTGTTTCGATCAAAGTCCTTCCCCTCGAATACCGCCCACAATTCCTGATGGGACTTTTCCAATCTGAGCTTCTGATCACCGGCGCCAAGAATAACATTCTCTATATCGGCTTGATCATATCCGTCCATGCCCGATTTTTCGTCTGAATACATATCCATGGCAGTATTCAGCCTGCTAAAAATACCCCAGTAATCCACGATAAGCCCGAAATCTTTGCCGGGGCACACGCGATTGACCCGGGCGATGGCCTGCAGCAATGAATGTTCTTTCATGGGTTTGTCCACATAAAGCACGGCGGCGACCGGCGCGTCAAAGCCGGTCAGCAGCATGTCCTTGACGATCAACATATCCACATCTTCGCCGCCAATGAAGCTGTTTTGGACCCAGTCCTCATATTCCTCGTGGTTGCAGCCGTGGAGCGGCTCCACCTCTTCTTTGAAAAAGTCTTTTATTTTCTTCCTGTTTTCGCCGGTAAGCTCCTCACCTTCATTAATATTTTCCGGCGATATCACCACCGCTGTTTTCACCCCGCCAAGCTTCTTGATTGATTTATGCAGGTCAATGGCAGCCGGGCGTGACGAGGCCGCGACCATGGCCTTTAACCCCTTTGGCTTGGCGTAGCTGGTAAAGTGCTCGTGTATATCGAAAGCCACCATGTCGATCCGCTGGCGAGTCTGCGCCAGGGGTAAAAAGCGGCTCCACTTGCGCTTCATGTCTTCTTGCCGCTCAGGGTTTAACGGCGCAATGATGTATTTTAGGTAATCGTCTATCTTTTCACCGGCCACATCCTGGGGAATGATCCTGCCCTCATAGACGAGAGGAACAATGACACCGTCTTCCACCGCCCGGTTAATCGGGTAGCTGTCTATAAGCGGCCCGAATCTTTTATAGGTGTTGAACTTGTCTTTCTTGAGCAGGGGCGTGCCGGTAAATCCGATCTTGATCGCGTTGGGCAGCACGTCAATCATCAAGTTGTGCAGTTGGCCGTACTGGCTGCGGTGGCTCTCGTCCACCAGCAAGAAAATATTGCCGTCTTTAATCTTAATTCTGCTTTTGGCCGCCTTGTCAAATTTATGAACCAGAGTGGTAATGATAGTTACGCTTTTGTCATTTAGCAGATCTATCAGGCCTTTGCCTGTTTTAGCCCGGATGGGGTTAAGCTGAGTTTTGGCAAAATTATCTCTAAGCTGTTTGTCCAGATTGATCCGGTCATTGACCAGTACAAAACGGGGGTTTTTAAAGTCCGGATCAGCCAGGATTTTTTTAACCAGCATGACCATGGTCAAAGACTTGCCGCTGCCCTGCGTATGCCAGATCACACCGCTTTTGGTGTTCTTGTCGTCTTCACCTTTGATCCGTTTCATAGCCGCCTGGATGCCGAAAAACTGCTGGTAGCGGCCTATCTTCTTCACATTGTTATCATAAAGGGCAAAAAAACGAATTAATTCCAGCAACCTCTCCCGGCAGAGCAAGGAAACAATGGTTCTATCCTGTTCGTTAACCAATCCGTCCGGGCTGACGTTGCGGCATTTTTCCTGCTGCCACTGATAGTCTCTTTCCCGCCATACGCTAAAATACTCGGAAAGCGTGCCGCAGGTGCCGTATTTGACAATATTGGGATTCATGGCCATGACGATTTGGGAAAATTTGAACAATTGGGGGATGTAGCCGGGCTGCCAATTGCGTACGTTCTGCGCGACACCCTGCTCAACATCCACGCTGGATTTCTTGCACTCGATTACCACCAGGGGAATGCCGTTGATGTGCAGCACGATATCCGGCCGCGCATATTTGCCGTTCGGCCGTTCCACCGAGAATTCGTCAGTCACGTGCCAGATATTGTTTGCCGGCTGCTCCCAGTCGATAAACTTCAAGTCGAAGGACTGGCGTCCTCCGTCGAACAACTCTTCCTCATAGCTGTTGCCGGAGACAAGCAGGTCGTAGATCGTCCTGCTCGCCGACATCAGGCCGGAAACCAGCGGCGCGTCGATGTCATTAATCGCCTTGCCGATCGACCGGCCGGAAAAAGGCGTCCGCTTGCCCCTGTACACAAAAGACTGCCGTTGCAGGAACTCGCGCAAAACTTCCGGGAACAGCACATTGGAAAGCCGCCCTCGCAAGATTTCCGCCTGAGAACGCGGTATGTACTGATAGCCTAATTTCTCTAAGACCTTTATCGCCCGGTTCTGACTCTCCGGGCGTTCATCGAATATTGTGCGGTCAAACATCAAGAAGAAACCTCCTGCGTATTGACTCTAACCATACCAGTCAGCAATAGCTGCATAAGAGCTTTTTTCTGCTTTTTCAGTTCCTCCAGTTGCTTTTCATGCAGATCAATTTCACGGTCGGCAGTGGATAGGACTTCAGCTATGGCGGTTTGCTCCTCTGTTGATGGGTATATTATCTTTAATTTCTTAATTTCATTTCCGCTGATAGCATCAAATGTACTACCTTGCGATACTTTTAACCATTTATCTTCTATACTTAATAAATACTGATACATATATCGCTGACAATGTTTGGGACGAATAGCGCTGACACCTCTACCAATGCATGCTTTTTGATTTGCTATAGCAACCGCTCCCACTGGTGCTCTGATAGTTAAAATAATATCACCAGCATAACAAGTTTTAGTTATTTGCGTAGTCCATAATCGAGGTTTAGTAACCCCTTTTTGGCAGTCCGCATTTCCTTGAATTAAAGGAATCCCAACTCTATCCTTATTATAGGCCTTTGAATCAGGAGATTGCCCAATAACGACATTGCAAACATCCCCCAATTTAACCTTTTGTAACTCATCAGTAAAACCAGGTAGACGTTTTTTACCTGTGAGCAGGTTTTGCATCAGCCACTTTTTTTGCTGTTTTTTTTCTCCTATAAGCTTCTCTTTCAATTCTATAGACTTGTCCCATGTAGAGAGAATTTCGGCAATCTTCTTTTGCTCCGGCAAGGGAGGGTGAATAGCAAAAAGTCTTTGAAAAGAACTTTTGCTCATCACTCTATTTCTTCCTGCCCCTCCTGGGGATATATCAGATAACATCTTTTTGAAACGAGGCTGTATTACATAATATTTATAAAAAAATGGACAAGCTTTATCATTAAATACATATGTCGGAAACCTATGTGACACTAATTTGCCCTCATCTTCTTGATTTGCCAGCGCTATTGCATGTTCCCATGCAAATGTGATATTAACAATTAAATCATTTTCGGCAACTGAAAACAGTTCTTCCATAGCGATAGAATCAGGATCATCAACAAATTCATGAAAAGTCCCTTTAGCATGACTCCTAAGACCAAGACGCCAATATCCTACTTCTGGTTTAGCTACTTTTCTCTCTATTTGGTCAAGAATATATTTGAGTTGTATTACATCCCACTCATTCGGCACTATACCCACCTTGGTCTTTTTATACCCCGTAGGAACTACATCTTTTTGTATCTGCTCAATACGCTTTTTTATCTCTGGTTTCAATATTTGCACCTACACTTACTTAGGAAAAATTCTACTAAATAATCAGGATATCTAGGACTACTTATACAACGAGTTTTTTGTAGATAATCGTTATTTTTTACTTTATTTTATTTTTGTTCTCTAATTTTTTCAACTCTTTCCTTTCCAACTGTCCGACGCTTTCATCGGGAGTAGGCAGGTCCTCTGGCATAGTCCCGCCAAGCTTTTTGATTGTATCCCGAACGGTTTTGCCCACTACAAAATGGGTTTGGTTGGCCTTTTCTTTCCCTTTTATATTTTCTCTTCTAAGTTTCTCATCTGTTTGGGTCGCACGAAACAAATTTGCCGCAAGCTCAGTGCTGCCCATATGATCGAGTATCTTTTGACTTTTCTTTAAGCCCTTTCTTTGATGTATTTCTTTAACACCTAAGCCGCCATAAAGCCCCTGGTATCCTTTGTTTTGAAATACCGCGCATTCTTGCGGGGTTTCAACACCGGCCATCTTTGCGGCTTCATTGACGTGTTTAATATCCTCAAAGGTTCTTTCGCTATATTTTTGAATATCGCTCATAACCCCAACTCCTTCAGATACTTGGCCATTTGCGCCTCGACTTCGGCAAGCTCCTTTTGGATGTCGGCGATATTGTTTTTTACCTCTTCAATATCCACCAACGCTTCCTCCTCAAATGAATCAACATAGCGGGGGATATTCAGGTTGTATTCGTTGGCACTGATTTCGTCTGCGCCGGCCACATGGGCGAATTTCTTAACATCCGTCCTGTTCTTATAGGCGTTTACAATGTCCTCGATATGTTTCGTTTCAAGTTTGTTCTGGTTCTTGTCCTTTTTATAGCGGAGTCTGCCGTTTTCATCATTTCCGGAGGCGTCAATAAAAAGCACGTCGTCACGGTTGCGGTTTTTCTTGAAAACCAGGATGCAGGCCGGAATGCTTGTCCCGTAAAATAAATTGGCGGGCAGGCCGATGACCGCGTCCAGCAGGTTTTTCTCGATCACAGTCTGCCTGATCCTGCCTTCCGACGCGCCCCTGAACAAAACGCCGTGGGGAGCGACGGCGGCAATCCGGCCGCCGCTCTTGAGGCTGGCGATCATGTGCAGCAAAAACGCCCAGTCACCCTTACTGGAAGGGGGTACTCCCCAGTCAAAGCGGTGGTACCGGTCAAGCGAAGCTTCCATTTTGAATTCTTTGCCTTTGCCGGTCGCCTCGCCGCCGGTGTTAAAACCCGCCGCCCATTTATCCTGCGAAAAAGGCATGTTGGCCACGATGACGTCGAACTGCATGAGATTGCCGTCCGGGTCCAGGTGCAGGGGGTTGGCCAGGGTATCGCCCCAGCGGATCCTGGCGTCCATAATTTCATGGACAAACATGTTCATTTTGGCCATTGACCAGGAGGAGCCGTTCATTTCCTGGCCGTACAGGGCGAGTTTTTTAATCGCGTTGTTTTCCTTGGCCTGGGCTATTTTACCGGTTTTTATGAGCAGGGAGCCGGAGCCGCAGGTGGGATCGTAGATGGTGTCGTTTATTTTCGGGTCGACTATGCGCGCCATCAGTTCCGACACTTCCGGGGGAGTAAAGAAAGAACCGGCCTTTTTGCCGGCCTGGCTGGCAAACTCGCCGATCATATATTCATACGCTTCGCCAATGGTGTCGGCGGCCACCTTGCCTTCCTCGGGCTTGATGGAGGAGGGACGCAGGTCAAGGGACACGAAATCTTCCAGCAACTGCCTCAAGCGGGTGTTTCTTTGCCTTTGATTGCCCAGCATGGCTTCACTGTTAAAGTCAATGCTTCTGAATATGCCGGTGAACAGGGAAGGATTGTCGTCTTCTATGCCGCGCAAAGCCGTATTAATAAGTTCCCCCAGGTTATCTTCATATCTTTTGTCATAAAGCCAGGAAAAGCTCTGTTCTTCCCTGATGACAAAGGGGAGCCTGTTTATCGCTCTTTCCAGCCGCACCGGATTGTCATATTTCTTTGTTAGCTCGTCAACGTTTTCCCTATAGGTATCGCTAAGGTATTTAACAAATAACATGGGCAAGATGTAATCTTTATAGTTTGCCGCGTCGATAGCCCCTCTGAATGTATTGGCGCCTCTCCAAAGCGCGGCCTCGATATCTTTTCTGGTAGTAGCCATCATTTTTCCTCCCTGGAATTTGCCGTGACGCTTTTTAGTACCGCCGCCATGAGCCCTTGATCCGCCGCGATTAAATCAATCAACAGCCTTTTTCGTTTCTTGTGCAGCAGCCACATCTGACCGACAGCCACTTGTTTTTCATATGCTATGGCGGGTATGTCCAACGCCGCCAGGGCTTTTACTGATATGGAATTTATCGCGGCCACCGAACCGACGATATTGCCGTTCAGCAGGGCAATGCCCTGGTTTTCCAACAGGCAGGCTATATAGGCCGGAAAATATTCTTTGGTCACGCGAATAACAATAAGGTTGCTTGAAAAGGTTGTATTCGGCACGTCCTCCCGCACCAGCGTCGCCACGTCCGGGTTAAGCCTTTTGAATAAAATATCATTTTCCCTGACGAAATAGTTTCCGTCGATGGGGGTTTGCCTTTTTATTTTCGAGGTTATATTTATATTGTTGAAAATCCCCAAATGGTTTGGCTGAATAAAATTATATGTTATCAAACTTGTGTTGTACATAAGTTCATGTTGTTTTACGTCGGGCAGGCCATTCACAATACTGGCGATATCACCGAGCTTTACGTTCTTTAGCGCCGCCACCTTCTCACTCCCTTTTCGACAAGCGTCCGGCCGAAATAACCGCCTGAATAAACATGAATGCCAAAGCTGATTCTATCGGGGAGAAACGGCTCTGGCATTTTAAACATATTAATATTCTTGCGAAAACATCTTTAAACCATCGGCGGGAGGGCAACCACGGCACATTTTAATCTGCCTCCTCACGCTGGTAAAAACACTTCCAGTCAGGCCAGTTGTCGCTTTTACCGCGGTTATTGAGCCAGTGCAGCGGCTGGAGATTACTCAAATCATCTGCTCCTCCTTTGGCCACCGGCTTGTCATGGTCGATTTCCCAACCAAAATCGGAGTCGATATCGCCATAATCAGAAAACTTAATCCATGCGCCGCACCGGTCTCTCCTGTAATCACTCTCGTTATAACCTGGAACAATAGTAGCCTTGTTCCACACGGCCAAAATTGTACGCGGGTCAAAAGATTCATTTATACGCTTGCGAATTTCTCTTTCTTCCATAAACTCTCCTTTCCGGGACTAATTGCTTCCGCCAGCAAAATCAACGAGCTATAAGAATTTTACATTAACCCCCCATGGGATAGGGTTAAACCAATAATTACATTATACAAAAATAATTTCCAAAGTCAATAATTTTTTTTGTTAATTGTTAACATATTATTTAAAACACTATTTTATCAAGGAATTCCTGAATATTTTAGCAAAATAATTTGTTTGTCTTTAACATCATATCCCTCACGTCGGACCATGACGCAATTGTCACTCACCCTACTTTTTGTTTTTTGGGCTTTGTATTCGATGAAAGCCCGGCCGTATTTTATTCCTTATCAGCAGTCTTATACAGTCTCTGTGAAACGTTCATATTAAATATCGGAACAATAAGAAGCATGCCAACAAAAAACATTATCCCGGACATTTCGTACATGCCAACAAGGGAAAACCGGGTTTTTAGCCATCCGGCCAGACTCATCATAATTACCATGGCGCCCATGAACATTGGATTCAGCACCCCGTTCACCCGTCCCACAAATTCTTCTTTCGTCATATTTAAAATTAACGTGTTTATTCCAGTGTGAATGCAGGGAAAAAACAATCCATTAAAGAACTGGAAACATAACGTAATGATCAGGCTGGTAGACAGCCCCACTCCCACTACTGATACGGCGCTAACCAGCAGTCCAGTCGCAAGCAATTTCTGCGCCGCTATTTTTTTTGAAAAACCGATGATAGCGCCGCCTCCCACCAGCATAGCCGCGCCATTCACCATCATAAGCCATTGCAGATTTTCTTTTGGCAAACCCAGCCGTTCAATCACAACAAAAATTCCAAGAGGTTGGATAACTCCGACCGCAAGACCGGCGGTGACGAACACCCCGCCAAGTGCTGTCAGCACTTTATTATGCCACACGTAGCGAAAACCGTCGGCCAACTCCCTGGTGAAATCGCTATCATGCCTGTCACAATCTTTCTTGTCAGGCGGTAAAAAAGTAAGCGCTCCGGCCGACAGCAAAAACGCCACGCCCATTACACTGATTGCGACATGAATGCCGAATCGCTGGAAAACAAAAGTTCCCAACAGAGGTCCTATAATCATAAAAATAGCCATTAATGTTTGGAACATTGCCATCCCCATCTGTATCTGTTCCATTGGCACGTGAACTTTAAACAATTTCATTGCTGAAGGCTGAGAAAACTGCGATAGAATGGCAGAGATGAATGTCACCAGAAAAACCGCTTCCCATGTTCCAAAAATAATTGTCAACAGTACCATAAACACTGAAAGCGCGCTCAACAAGTCGCATAGCACCATGGTTCTTTTTGGGCGCCAACGGTCCGCGTATGTCCCACCGATAAAGGAAAATAAAAATATGGGAGTAAATTCGGCGACAGAGATGAGCGAAACCGCGAAAGGATTATTATTAGTTCGCTCCATCACGAACAACAGAATCGCAAAGTTGCGAACCCAGATTCCAACTTGCAGAAAAATACCCGAAAGCAGAATAGCCCGGATAAACCGGTTGCGAAAAAAAGCAGCGGTTCCTTGCGTCAATGTTGATTTCTCCCTTCTTCGGGCACAAATATACCGTGACCCCATCAATTGCCACAATTTTTACTGGGCTTTCATCATTATTACAAATAAAAAATTGCTAATCAACGGGAATTATGTCGATTTATAAAATTCAGCTTGTTCACCTTATCCTCAAGATAATCCGCAACGAGCCCTCGGGGATAAGAGAATTGCCATCGCTTCGTGACAATTATTCTATAGATGCATTTATGAATAAATCTATAGCAAAAAGACATATTAAATTTAAAGTCAATTCATTAAACGGAGGTCAAATCTATGCAGCAGCAAACCAATCCTTTTATTCAACAAGCTTCACATATTCAACAGCAAATTAACCCTCTTATCCAAAATGCTATGCAGTATGGGCAGATATCATTGGGTGAGTTCGTTAAGGTTGCTTCCATTTCCCAAAACATGTTCCATGCTTGCGACGATATTATCCGGTCGATCAATTCAGGAAACACCCAAAGCGCCCTCGCATCAGCGCAAAATTTAAGAGGTATGACCGGGCAATTAATGCAATCCACCCAATTTTTAAGCAATAGTATTGCCCAAAGAATGGACATGGCTTTATATATGTTGAGTAATGCTCAGCAGCGTATCGGCGAGCTTACTAATTTTATTCATAGCATGAGGCCACAGCTCGGCTTTACTAACGTAACGCCGTATCATCAAACAACATCATATACTCATATGGGCATGATGTAACGCGAAGGGGTTATCGCCGCAAAAAGCGATAACCCCTTATTTAACGGGCAAAGACGTGACCCCCGATGCGGGTGATAATAGGCCTGGTGTAGACCCACTCACTCGAAGACTTGGCAGGGTTCCAGAAATAAAGCGCGCCATTGACCGGGTCAGCGCCGTTAACCGCTTCCGTGGCTGCCTGTAAGGCTTCATTAGTCACAGGACGCAGGTATTGCCCGTTGCTTACCGATTCAAACGCATCCCTCTCATAAACAACCCCCGGGATAGTTTTTGGAAAATCCGGATTCTTGGTCCGGTTCACGATCACAGCACCTACCGCCACCTTACCGCTGTAGGGTTCTTCGGCGGCTTCTCCTTCGATTACCTGGGCGAGCAGTACAACGTCGCTGCGGTTAACTTCGCCGCCACGGGATGCCACCGCGGCTCCCCCCTCACCCGCCGGCCTGCCTTCTTCCACCGGCTGCGCCGCTGAGCCCTGTTCGACTGACAATGCGGCCGCTTGCTGCTCTTTTTTTACCGGCCCAGTCATGGTTTTAAACAATGCCAACGGATGAAGGGCCAGACTGAGAGGAATCAGGAACAGCCCTATAACAAGGCATATCTTTTTATTTAATTTCTCCTTAAATATTAATTTCTTTGTTAATCTTAATTTCTCCGTTAATCTCCATTTCATCATAAATTTCACCCCATTCCATTTCATTTCCCGGGGATACAGGAGAGTATAACGTAAGACGTGCTTCTTGTCAAAGGCATAATGAGGAAAAGCTCTGATTATAAGCCCCAGCCTGATATTGACCAGCCTGATTTATTAATCAGCATCAATATATTTCTTTTATGGAAATATCAAAAACAATAAAGATAACAATTATTAATATAAGAGAAAAAAACCATGCCAGGATTGGTTTGATATAATGCAGCCGTAAAAATGAAAAAATAGCAAAGTCGAAAACAATAGACCAGCCAAGATTCCACCCATTATGATAGGATATGCCATTTTGTTTAAATGTAATAAGTTCAATTGTGGCTAAAAAAATTACCCATAGAATAATATAAAGATATTGTTTCTTGCCATAGGGGTAATTGCTCAGATAAGTAAAAGCAAAGGCAGGAAAGGAAATAAAGGTAACGGCCAGATCAATTATCTCATTGTTAAATAATATATTATTTAGTGGAGGAACAGGCTCATATCTCCATAGCAAATGGTTATCAAGCAGAACGTTATACAATAGACCACAATTTATAGAGAATAGCAAAGTGGGATAGTATCTGTTTAATTTTTGCCAATCACCCCATCGCCAGGCGCAAAAAACAGCAACAACAAAAATAATAATACGAAACATGTGACTCTTCCTTTTTATAAAAGCAATCCCGTACCACTATGATAGTGATACGGGATTGCTTTTTGAATCTTTTTGGGATTTCTCCCGGTACAACGTCGCCTATTCCGCCGGAGCATGCTCCGTTGAGGGGAAGGAAAGAGCTTTGGCTAAAACGAAAGCTGCTTGCAGCGCCTCCGTCGGGCAAAGCGGGAAACATTCTTTGCAGTTCCAGCACTCCTTGGAGGCTATCTCCGGAATGAAGCTGATCTCCCGCTTTGTTCCTCTGTTGACAAATCCAATGGCTTCCTTCTTTTTGACCTCGGCGCAGTACCTTACACACAGGCCGCAGTGAACGCAGAATGAGGGCTCTTTTTCAAAACGGTACTTGTCCGCTCCATACTCTTTGGCCAAATCCTGCAGTTCAAAGGCGTCCGGCGCGTGAGAGAGCAACAACTCCAAGATCATTTTGCGAACGCGGTCTACCTTCTCAGACCTGGTTTTCACAACCAGACCTTTTTCCACCGGGTAAAGGCAGGAAACCACCAGCCTTGAACGGCCGCGCGATTCCAATTCCACTAGGCAAAGCCGGCAGGCTCCGTAAGGCTCCAACTTCTCGTGGTGGCAAAGCGTCGGAATGTAAATTCCCGCCTTTTGCGCCGCCTCGAGAACAGTCATTCCTTCTTTTGCCGCGACTTCGACGCCGTCTATTTGCAATACTATGTCACTCATTTTTTTTGCCCCCCCTGACTATAATTCTCGCTTCTTCAGGGATAGGATCCGGAACAGGCTCGCCGGAAATTTTCTTCACCGCGCTAAAACGCGGGGGGCAAACTTCGAAGCAAGTCCCGCACTTTGTGCACTTCTCCTGGTCGACCATGTGGATCAGGTTTTTACCGCCAATAATCGCGTTGGATGGGCATTTCCTGGCGCAGGTCGTACAGGCCTGGCACTTCTTTGGGTCAATATAGAAGGCGATCAGCTCTTTGCAGGAAAGGGCCGGGCACCTCTTCTCCTTGATGTGCGCCTCATACTCATTTCTAAAGTATTTCAGCGTGCTTAGGAACGGGTTCGGGGCACTCTTGCCCAAAGCGCACAGGGCGGCTTCCCGGGCTGTTTCAGCCAGTTCTTCCAGAAGCTCGATGTCGCCCTCTTTTCCCTTGCCCTGGGTGATCTTGGTGAGGGTCTGCAGCATCTGCCTGATGCCTTCACGGCACGGCACACATTTGCCGCACGATTCGTCAGTGAGAAACTCCAGGAAGTACCTGGCCACATCAACCATACAGGTGTCTTCGTCCAGGACGATCATCCCGCCTGAACCCATCATTGAGCCGGCCTTGGTGAGCTCGTCAAAACCAACCTGCAAATCCAACAGTTCCTCAGGTAGACACCCGCCGGACGGCCCACCGGTCTGCACCGCTTTGAACTTCTTGCCGCCCGGGATTCCGCCGCCGATCTTGTAGATAATATCTCTGAGGGTCATGCCCATGGGCACTTCCACAAGTCCGGTATTGTTGATCTTGCCGACCACGGAGAAAATCTTCGTGCCCTTGCTGCTTTCCGTCCCCAACTTGGTAAACCAGTCGGCGCCGTTGTTAATGATCAGCGGCACGTTGGACCAGGTCTCAACGTTATTCAACACGCTGGGCCTGTTCCAAAGGCCCTTGACGTTGGAGCGGATATATTTCGGCCTGGGCTCTCCCGCCCGGCCTTCCAACGCCGTCATCAGGGCGGTAGACTCGCCGCAGACGAAAGCGCCGGCGCCCATGTGCACTTTAACTGTAAAATCAAAGCCTGAGCCAAGGATGTTTTTCCCAAGCAGACCATACTCTTGAGCCTGCTTAATGGCGGTAGTCACATTCTCTACTGCCAGGGGGTATTCCTGCCGGACGTAAATATAGCCTTCGTGGGAACCGACGGCATAGGCGCCGATGGTCAAACCCTCGAGGACTGAGTGAGGATTCCCCTCAAGAAGGCTCCTGTCCATATAAGCTCCGGGGTCTCCCTCGTCCGCGTTAACGATTACATACTTGATGTCGCCGGGCGCGTTGCGGGATCCTTCCCACTTGCTCCCCGCGGGGAAGCCGCCGCCTCCCCGGCCTCTCAAGTTGGATTTCTTGACTTCCTCCACTACCTGCCCGGGGGTCATCTGGAACAGCGCTTTGGCTAACGCTGAATAACCGCCGATGGCCAGGTAGTCATCGAGGTTTTTGGGATCAATACTACCGTTGGAACCGAAAACAAGCCGCTCCTGGTTCTTGTAGAAGGGAATTTCTGATTCATAAACTATCTTTTCATTGGTGGCGGGGTCGGTATAAAGCAGGCGCTCAATGATTTTCTTCCCTATTATAGTCTCGGTGACGATTTCGGAAACATCCTCAGGCTTGATCTGGAAATAGCATATCTTCTCAGGATGAATAACTATAATGGGGCCTTTCTCGCAAAAACCATGGCAGCCTGTCTTCCTGACGTCCACCGTGCCGCTTAAGCCTTGATTTGCAATTTCCTCTTCAATGCGCGAAGCGACTTCTTTACTGCCAGAAGCATGGCAAGCAGATCCGGAACAGATTGTAATACATGGTTTATTTGTGTCTCTTGACGACAGGATGCTCTTCCGGAGTGCTTCCAATTCATTTGCTGAATTTATACGCTCCATAATTTTACCTTACCCTATTCATAATTTTTTAAAACGTCCGCCATTTCGGCCGGCGCCATCTTACCATGAGTCTTCCCGTCGATTTCCACTACCGGTCCTAAAGCGCAGCAGCCGAGGCAGTTAACCGTCTCCAGGCTAAACTTCAAATCCAAATCTGTTTCGCCGGGTTTAATTTTAGTCAGGTTTTCCACCGTGTCGAGGACACGCTGCGCGCCGCGGACGTGACAGGCGGTGCCCATGCAGACGTGAATTCCATGACGCCCCTTGGGAACCAAGCTAAAGGCTTTATAGAAGGTAGCGATTTGCTGGATCCGGGTTAAAGGAACCTGCAGTCTTTCGGCTACCTGGTCCAACGCTTCCTTGGGAAGCCAGTGATTCTCGCTCTGAATCTCCAACAATACCTGAATCAGCGAACTGGCCTCGCAGTTATGCTTATCGATAATCTGATCGACCCTGTCGCTCAATCCCTCGATGTTATCGCTATGGCCGCACTGGCATTCATGTTTATCAGTGATCTGATCGACTCTATTATCCATAGCCTGTCCTAATCTCCTTTTTTCCCTTTAATCCACCGCCTGCTCTTACGCGAGAGCATAGCGCTTCAGGCTTTCATCGTACCTGACGAATCTTTGCCTTGACGAACTGTTCAGGTGTCTTGATATTTCAGACGGGGTCAGTCCTAATACATTAGCAATCTCTCCGGTCGTAAGAGGTCCTTCCCGTAAGATTGAGATAATCTGGCTTATGGCCAATTTCTCTGCGATTGTTTCGTCAAAGACCCTGTCGAACTCGTCGCTGGCGAAAAATTCACGATACGCCGCCTCTGATTTCACGGGTAATCTCAGTCTTTCTCTTTCCACCAGCCTAATATAGGGGACTAGGTCTGTAACCGCCTCAAGTCTGGACTGCAATGCGTTTTCTTCTATTCCTTCGCTCTTGCCGAGCGGTCCTAACTCCATCACTTTTTTGTCAAATTCATTCATTACTTCGGCGAAACGGATTCCTTCACCGGCGGATAGGTTTTCCAGCCTTAACCTTTCGGGGTTCAGCCCGATGTGCTCCATTATTTTTTTGAACAGAAGCGCCATGCCTAAGGCGCCGTAGTTTCCATCAGTGATATAATGGCACTCGTTAAAGTGGCAACCGCCGATAAACACCCCGTCCGCTCCATTTGAGAAGGCTCTGAGTACATGTGTCAGGTCGACTCTACCGGAACACATCACGCGAATAAGCTTAGTGTGGGTCGCATATTGTTGTCTGGAAACTCCAGCCAAGTCAGCAGCGCCGTATGCTCACCAGTTACACACAAAGCCCAGGATCTTTGGTTTGAACTTAAGTTCTGTACTCATTCTTAGCTCACCTCCTATCTACGCATTGGCAAAAGCCGCGTCGATTTGGCTTAACAGCTCTTCATTGTTATAGTGTTTCAGGGTAATAGCCTCTGTCGGGCATTTTGTGTTGCAAAGGCCGTCTCCCTTGCAGAGAACGGAGTTGACCCTGGCTTTGCGGCCTTGCGGCGAGTTGTAGAATTCTATGGCGCCGTACTCGCATACTGTGATACACGCCCCGCAGGAAACACACTTATCCTCATCCACCTCACAGACAGAGCCGGAGGCTATGACGGTGTCATTCGCGAGCAGGGTTAAGGCCCGGCCGGCAGCCCCGTATGCCTGGCTGACTGTTTCCGACAGGAACTTGGGATAGTGGGCCGTCCCGCACAGGAAAATGCCCTCCGCGCCAAAGTCCACCGGCCTTAATTTGACGTGGGCTTCCTGGAAGAATTCGTCCGGTCCAAGGGATACCTTGAACAGTCCGGATATTTCCTTTCTGTCCGCCGAGGGAACGACAGCGGCGGCTAAAGCGAGTACATCGGCATCCAATTCAAGCTTTTTGCCTAAAACAGGGTCGGTCACGGTAACTTTAAGAACCGGCTTGCCGTCGTCGGAGGCGCCAGCCTCCACCTGAGGCTGATCATCGGGCTCATAGCGGATGAACCTGACGTCTTTTTCCGCCGCTTCCCGGTAATAATCTTCTTTGAACCCGTAGGTTCTGATATCCCTAAACAGGATGTAGACATCCATTTTGGGGTTGAGCTCTTTCAGTTTCAAGGCGTTCTTGATCGATTCGCTGCAGCATATCCTGCTGCAGTAATTTCTGTCTTCGTTTCTGCAGCCCACGCACTGGATCATTATGACGCTTTCCGCGTTGATTACTTTTTCGTTACCCGCGGCGATTTGCTCTTCCAGCTCCAGGTGGGTCATTACCCGGTCGTCTTGGCCATAAAGGTATTCGGCGGGTTGGTACACTTCGGCGCCGGTGGCGATGACGGCTGCGCCGTGCTTAATCTCTATGACTCTTCCTTCGGTCTTCACCGTGGTGACGAAATTGCCCACGTAACCGCCGGCGTCGATGAAGGTGGCGTCCGTATATACGTGGATTAGTGGATGTTTATATACCTTGCTGATCAGATCGCTGAGATACGCTTGGACATCCATTCCTTCCAGCGTGTAATGAATTCTTCTTGCGATGCCGCCCAGGTCTGTATCTTTTTCCACCAGGTAAACCTCATGCCCCTGGTTGGCGACGGAGAGAGCGCTGGTCATGCCGGCCACGCCTCCGCCGACCACTAACGCCTTTTTGTCGACGGGCAGGTCGAATTCCTGCAGGGGCTCCAAATGACTGGCCCGGGCTACCGCCATGCGGATTATTTCTTTGGCCTTCTTGGTGGCTTCTTCCTTTTCTTTGGAGTGGACCCATGAGCAATGCTCTCTGATATTAGCAAAATCAAAGTAATATTGATTAATTCCCGCTTCCCGGAGGGTGTCCCGGAACAGCGGCTCGTGCGTCCTGGGGGTGCAGGCGGCCACAACCACGCGGTTGAGTCCTCTCTCCCGGATATCCTTGGCCAGCATGGCGGCGGCTTCCGTGGAACATATAAAGAGGTTTTCGTCGGAGTGGACCACATTGGGCAAGGTCTTGGCATATTCAACCGCGGAAGGAACATCTACGATCCTGCCGATGTTGGCTCCACAGTGACACACGTAGACGCCCACTTTGGGCTCTTCTTGGGAGACGTCTCTTTCCGGCGGGTAAACTCTTTGTGTGGACAGGTTGCCCCGCCGGTAGTCAAGGAGTTCTCCACACTGGGAGCCGGCTCCGCTGGCGGTCACAACCGACTCGGGGATATCCACGGGGCCCTGGAAGGCGCCGCTGATATAAATGCCCGGGCGGGTGGTCTCCATCGGGTTAAACGGATTGGTTTTGCAGAATCCGTGGCCGTTGAGCTCAATGCCGAAGGCGCCGGCCATGCGCAGCGCGTCTGCCGGGGGGTTCAACCCGACGGACAGCACCACCATGTCGAACTCTTCCTCTTTTACCCCGTCCTCGGCGGTGGCGTATCTGATTGTTACATTCTTGCTTTCGGGGATCTCTTTGCCGATTGACACGTAGCTTCTGACAAACCGTACTCCGGGCAGGTTCTCGGCTCTTTGGTAGAAGCGCTCGAAATCCTTGCCGTAGGAGCGGATATCGTTGTGGAATATTACACACTCGGCATCCGCGTCGTGATCTTTGGTCAAAATAACTTGCTTCTGGGTATACGTGCAGCATACGCCTGAACAATAGCTGTTGCCGCCGGGGATAACTTGTCTGGAGCCGACGCAGTGGATCCAGGCTATTTTATGGGGATGCTTCTTGTTGGAAGCGCGCAGGATCTCGCCTTCGTACGGGCCGGTGGCGCATAACAGCCGCTCATAGTCCAGACTGGTGACCACGTTTTCAAACTTGCCGTAGCCGTAGTCTTCTCTGAGCTTGGGATCAAAGGGATCGAAGCCGGGCGCCAGAACGATCGCCCCTACTTTTACTTCCACTTTCTCAGGCTTTTGGCTGAAATCGATGGCGTCGGACTTGCAAACTCCCTGGCAAACGGTACATGTCTTGTCTTTCAGGTAACGGCAGCTTTCATCAATATAAGTGACAAGTGGGGTGGCTTGAGCAAAATAAATATGGATGGCTTTATTCTTCGATATCTCCTGGTTAAATTGGTCGGGGTATACGACTGGGCAGTATTCCACACAGACAGTACAGCCGGTGCACTTGTCCTCATCGATATACCTGGGCTTTTTAAGCAGGGTTACCGTAAAGTCACCCGCTTCTCCTTCCACTTTGTCAACTTCGGTATAGGTGATGATCTCTATATTGGGATGTCTTGCGCACTCGGTAAACTTGGGAGATTCAATGCACATGGAGCAGTCGTTGGTGGGAAAGGTTTTGTCCAGCTGCGCCATATGGCCGCCGATAGTCGGCGCTTTGTCAATCAGGTAGACTTTAAAACCGGCGGCGCCAAGATCCAGCGCGGCTTGAATGCCGCTGATCCCTCCGCCGACGACCATGACATCTCCAAAATTACCGCCGGCAAGACTTTTAACAAGCTGTCCTTCAGTTCTTTGTAATTCTTTTTCCATTACTCTCCACCCTTATCAGGTTTTATGAACCCGTTTTTTCCGGGTCCGGCCGGGTCAGCCGCATTGATGGTTCCCTCTTTCCTTTAAAGCACCTCGTTGAGGATCTCCGTGATGTCCTTGACCTGAATGACGTCGTCATAATTCAAGACCGCCCTGCTATCCTCAAACATGGTGATGCAATAGGGACAGGCGGTAACGAGCACCTCGGCCCCAACCCCGATGGCTTCATTTAATCTGAGGTTGGCAAACCGGTCGGCAGCATGGGTTTCCATCCAAATCCTGCCTCCGCCCATTCCGCAACAGAGGCTTTCTTCCCGCGTCTCGACCATCTCAATATACTCTGAACCGGGTATCTTCTTTAAGACGCCTCGCGGCTCGTCATATACGCCGTTATGCCGGCCGAGGTAACACGGGTCATGATACGTAATCTTCTTCGCATACTCCTTGCTGATCTGCAGTTTTCCCTCGTTAATCAGCTGGAATAAATACTGGGAAATATGGATCACTTCAAAGTTCACGCCGAACTCGGCATACTCGTTCTTGAAGGTATGGTAGCAATGAGGGGAGTTGACCAGGATTTTCTTGACTCCGTTATCGATAAAGGTCTTGATGTTTTCCCTGGCTAATTTTTTGAACAATTCCTCATTGCCTGTTTTGCGGATGCTTTCTCCACAGCAGTTCTCCTGTTCACCCAGGATCCCGTAATCCACTCCCGCTTTGTTGAGGATGCTGGCTGTGGCTTGCGCTACCTTCTTTAATCTTGGGTCATAACAGAGGTAGCAGCCGGGAAAATACAAATATTCCATTCCTTCTTCGAATGTTTTTACAGAGAGGCCCTTGGCCCAATCCGCCCTGTTTTTCCGGCTTTCTCCGAAGGGGTTGCCTTCCGCGGCAAGGCCCGCGCTCACGCCGCGGACCGGCTTGACGGCGGCTGGGAAAACGCCATATCCGGAGGCCATCCTGCGCAGGGCTTTCATGTCTTCGATCTGCTTTACGTCCCTGGGGCATTTCAGGGCGCACTTTCCGCAGGTGGTGCAACGCCAGATTTCTTCGTGTTCTATCTCTGTCAGACCGAATGTAGCCTCTCGGATCAGCTTGCGCATACTGAACTTTCTCACCTTGTTCCAGGGGCAGACAGTATCGCATTTTCCGCACTGATAGCAGTATTTGACTGCTTCTCCACCATACCCTTTGATCTCTTCTATGACTTCTTTGAATGGGGCTACAGTCTCCACGATTTTTCCTCTTCTTTCACATTATTTTTATCCCTTCTGCGCCATCCGGGCAACAGTATTCGCCAGCTTCTCCAACCCATATTTGTCTATCAGTGATTTCAAAGATAGTTCCATCTCGGCCGGCTTCACCTGTTCTTCAGCTTCAACCCACACTTCCTTTTCTTCGTAAGTCAGGGCTTCATGCTGGCACGCCTGAACACACATAGGCACTTCCAGCGGCGGATCGCTTTCACACATATCGCATTTGAGAGGGAGACCGGAATCGGGTTCTTTAAACAAATCCCTGGCCGGGCAGATCGTACCGCAGAAGCTGCACTCACTGAATTCTCTTCCTTTAATCGTATAGGTGCGTCTGCCGTCACATTCGGCTTTACTGTAATCAGTGGCACGAACCGCAACCCACTCATCATTCTGTTCGTTGATAATCATCCTAATCCGGGACCTGTACGGATTAAGGCTGCTATATCGCGGACTGGCGTGAAACGCGGCGCATGCCATCTCACATGTGCGGCAGCCATTGCACTTGTCAATATCAACTTTTATTGTTCTTACTTTTTTCTTAACTAACTCACCCAAAGCGGTTTTCACCTCCAGTGTCTATTACTCATTCCCCTGCAGGATCATTCACCGAAGTCTCTCTGTAGCATTCGGTCTCTTCACCTGTCAAGATACCCATCTTGATGAAATCTTCGGCTATAAAACCTAAGTCCAGCTTGTCTAACGTCGGCTTGGTGGGAATTCCATCTTGAGTCCAGCCTTTGAACCTATAATACGCGCTTAGAGTTTCTTGCTCTTTTTCAGGATTTCTCTTCTTCCAGTGGTCCGCGGGAGGAGCCTCGTCAACTCTCCTCATGCCTCTTCTCACATTAATGGCCCTGACCAGGTTCCGGTTTCTTCTGGATATTTGCCACAAGTCGTCCGGAGTAAGATCCATTCCGGTCGCCAGGTTGATGTAAGTAGGAATGTTGAAAATGTGATACGCGGACTTTCCGCCGAATTGGCCTCTGAATGACGACACGAACGCGCAGAGTCCAATGGCGTCGTCGACGTAGTGCATGGCCTCATTCCAGTCAACAATGTTGCAGGACTCATCAATAGTCGCTTCCTGACGCGGCTCCCACCTCAAATAATATTCTTTGAATCTCCTCGGGGCCGCCAGCCAGTTATCCACGAACTCTTTTCTCTTTTCCAAATCACGAATGGCATCCTGAGGATAGGACCCTTCAATCTGGGTGATATTCATTTTCTCACCGGTGGCATACATAAGGAAATAGTGGTAATTGATCATACCCAGTTTGAGCGGCAGTTGCTCGAATTTTTTCATGGTGTTGTGATCATATACTTCCGCGCCGTTGCCAATCGCGCGGGCCGCCGCGTAAACACCGTCGGCCAGGACATCGCCAATCCCTTCCCGCCGGACAATTTTTTCAATGAGATAGTAAAATCTCTCCCCGGTGTCGGACGGAAATCCCGGCAGGTCCTTGTCAGTTAAAATGCCGTTGTCGTAAAGTTCAATGGTGAAAGCTATAAGTTGCGGCGTCGAGTAATTGTCCAGTCCATACTCCTGAGTAGTGGCAAGTATGTCGAACGTAAAGTCGATCTCTTTAAAGGCAGCCTGGTGCCAGGTATCTTTTCCATAGCATTTTAAAATATATCTTGGTTTTCCCGGGGGCTTAACCACAAGGTGGCAATGCTTCGGACAGTTGTAGCAGCCTTGCAGCCGGTCCCGAATACTTAGGGTGTAATTCATCCACCTGTCTTGGAGTTCCGGACTCCAGTAATCTTTTATGCGCACACGCGCGTTGCCCCAGGCGAAATTGTTGTGGTGGAAGCTGTCATCCCACTCAACCGCCATCCAGTCCCCGACTTTCGGGTTGTTGTAAATATCCTTACTGTGTTTCAGGCATAAATTCCAAAGCTCCTCCGGCCGGGCGACATAAATGTCTTTTGTTCCACGCACGGCTATGGCCTTTAACATTTTATCTCCCATGACCGGGCCTACCCCACGCGAGGCGCTGGAGTTGGAGTGTTCGATGGAAGACACAAAGACCTTGTTTTCACCGGCCAGGCCGATAGCGGCCACCTGGACTCTGGGGTCTCTCAACTCCTCTTTAATGAGCCTTGCGGTTTCTTGAGCGCCTTTCCCCTTGAGATGGGCGGCGTCACGTATTTCTACTTTGTCATTATTTATCCATAAATAAACCAGACTGGGCGCCTTGCCGCGAATGACTATTTTGTCGTAACCGGCATGCTTCAGTTCCGGCCCGAAATATCCACCGAACATTGAGTGTGCATGTAGGCCTGTCTGGGGAGAAAAGGTATTGACAACGGTACGGTTGGTGCCGGGAACTGGTGTGCCGATTAAAAGGCCGGCGCTGAAAATCAGTAAATTGTCAGGAGAAAACGGATCTGCTTCACAACACCGATCATACAGGATCCTGTCGGCAGTACCCTGACCGCCAAGATGAAGCTCGGTCAATCTGGGGTCGGTTTCTACCCTTTCAATGTTTCCTTTAGATAAATCAACTTCTAAAATATACCCTGTCTCTGCATACCTCATTTTTTAACCCCTCTACGTATATCTTTTTACCCCTTAAGGGTATCTCCGCAGCCATGCACTTTAAGCCGCGAGACTGTTCATGTGTGCTGCGCCCTTGATTGCGCAACATTGTGATCGCATTCACATATTTAAAAACCATTTGCTACGACAGAACATAAAAATTATCACAAACCTCAATCCAATCCTGTCTACTGGAAACGTTTGCAGCAGTTCACTTTGAGTCCCTTAACTTTTGCCAGCGCTTAAAAGGTTATTTCTGATAATCTGCCGCTAATCATTCCCCCTTTACTTAAGGTCTTATTTTTGCGGCGGACGCCACGATGAAAAGCACCGTCTTAATAAATCCCTCCTTGCCAAATTTTCTGAAGTTTTATTTTTTATTCACGATTTTCACTCATTAGATCATGCATTTTTTATGCCAATCAAACTGAGACATTGAATTCAAGATAAATTTTCTTGCGGCAATATTGCCGGCTTAACTTGCGAGGCAACACCTCACTACATTTTAGGAGATAGATTTCAATCCAGATGATTGCGCGAGGTACGGACATTATAGTTTTAAGAATCACTTCATGTGGAATAGAACTGTCTTAGTCATGTATAATAATCATACACTGTATGTTAATTAGACACGCAGACAGTATAAGCTGTCAGGATTCATCATAAGTTTTGTCCAGTATTATCCTGCATGCTTACTGATAACCATTTCAAAAAAATTCCAACTCGGGTGTTCGTCAGGAAGGAATATGTAAGAATTTAACGAAGAATGACATTAGGACCAGGGAAGTAATACGAAACTCCCCGGGACCAACGGGGAGTTTCAGTTTTTCAACTATGTTATTGTGAAAATAGCCGGGATTCTATTGTAGCCACCCCGTTTTATTCAGTAATCTTAAATGACTCTATGATTTTATCGAATTCAGGTTCATAAGTTTCCCATTCATCCTTTTTACAACTTGCAGTAAGCGTAAAATACTTAAATCCATTCGGAATGATTAACTGATTGCTTTTAACTGTAACATTATTTTGTGCTGCAGTCATTTCACCGGTTAAGATTCCGGCATCTGTATTACCATACTTTACTGGTCTGAAACTAATTTTTTTGTATTCTTTAATGCCATTCGCATTACCAGATGATGTAAATAGAGTGACGGTCTGATCAGCTAATTCTTTAGCTGACGGAGCAAGAAGCGGTGTTTGTTGTATTGTAAGGTTAATACCAGCCCCGATTTCTCCTGGTTTAGTAGGAGCATAAATAATAACTTCCGGAGAAAGTTCTTTTTGTAGACCCAGTTTTTCTGTGTTACCAATGTGCCAATTGCCTGGGTATGAAAAGCTAAATCCTTTACCAGAATAAGTTTTCCAATCCTGTTGCCTATTGCTATTATTGCAACCGGTTAGAATAAATAAAACAACAATCAAGATCAAAGGGAATACTCTTATTTTCACAACTAAAACACCTCCACAATAAAATTCTATAAAAATGCTATAATATCCTTCTTGTGTTGCAAATCTAATCAACTGCTGTAACAGGCATATTCATATCAACTTCTCTCAGTGCGTTAAATAATTCATTTATTATTTACTCTCTATCCCTGACAAAACACGTCAAGCGCTCCGGTTGCGCTCCATCAGAGACGTAAAGATTAATTGCTCAATTTGAGGGCGTTCTATTTCCATGAAACAGCTTTAAGTTTTTATGATTATTTTTGTGAAATTAATGTGAAACATGCACTAAAAAACCGCTTTACTTTAGCTGGGTAAAGCGGCTATTAGTGACTGAGAGATAGGGATTCGAACCCTAGAAACAGCTCATCACGGCCTACTCGATTTCGAGTTTTGTGGAAGACCTTTCCATTGGCTTCTACGCTTCTACTATTTTCGGGAATGCTTGTCTATTAACGATTTTACGCCAACACCTATACTTAATAATTTCAACCGTTGACTGTTGTTCAAGATCTAATAGGGCTTGCTGTTCCTCAAAAAGCTGCTGGCTCATGATGACTAAATGACCGTTGCCGTTCTTGGTGATAAAAACCGGCTTTTGCTCTTTTATGCAAATTTCCTCAATCTCTGGAGTTTTGTTCCGCAAATCGGAAACGGGACGAATTATTGGCATATCAAACACCCCGCAATTATTTATATCATTATTGTATCATAATTTTGACAAAAATAAGGTGCTGGTTTTTCATTTGGCAATCCCACTAAAATATTTATTCCGGTAATGTTTACCTGCATCTTCATTTATTTTCCAAGTACCAGGTCCAAAACCTTCGCCTTTAGGCGAAAAGCCTTTAGCATTGACTCTGCTTAGAGGTAGATGTAACATTCATCCATGAGGTGAATGATATGGCAGATTACCAAAAGGGAAGCCACACGATATATGACATAAAATACCACTTTGTGTGGATAACCAAATATAGGTGTCATGTGCTAAAAGATCAGGTTGCAGTTAGGTTAAGAGATCTCATAAGACAAGGTTGCGAAGTCAGAGGAATAACCATAATTAAAGGGAGTATTGGTAAGGATCATGTTCATCTGTTGCTTGAATGTCCACCGCAACTATCACCATCAAAAATTGTGCAATATCTAAAAGGACGGTCATCACGACTCATACAAGATGAATTTCCCCATCTCAAGAAAAGGTATTGGGGCCAACATCTGTGGGCAAGAGGATACTTTTGCGGAACGGTTGGCACAGTTACTGATCAAATGATTCGTGACTATATAGAGCACCAGGATGCACATGGAGATGAAGAAAGTTTCAAAATAACCGACTGAGTTTCAGTCAGTAGCTTAAGTTGGCTTTAGCCAAAGGCTGCTTTTTAGCCGGCTTTAGCCGTTTGGCGACTTTCAGTCGCTTAACAACCCACCTGCTTCAGCAGGTGGTAGTTTGAGTAGTGGATAACAAAGATTTAGCACATCAACCATCTGGAATTTAACAACAAATATCGGAACGTGATAAACTCTGACTAGCCCCAAAATATTTTTCGGTGGATCTCTTTTACATTAAAAGTCCTCTTTCTTCCATCAGATCGTTCCAGGTACCTTTTCTTAAATAAAGGCATTATCTCAATAAGTTTATTCCCATGAAATGGATGTTAGAAAAAACTTCTTTCCCACGCTGCCGATCAAAAAGGGGCTTCGCGTTCGACTGCGAAACCCCTTGGTATTATTGAATTTGATGGGAAGTTAGGTGAATATAGATGCAGAAATTATGCAAACAGGTTTCCAAACGCTATTACAAGATTAGGCCGTAATTTCCAATAAAAATGTCCTTGTTGATCTTGCGGCTCCTCTGGCTCGCCATCAAAAATCACATTCCAATATCTCTTCTCTCCGTTTTCATCAATGGGTGGTTCAATTTCATATTTATTATACAAAGCCTTTGCCACTTTTCTGTTGTATGCACAAACACTATTATAATGTATTTTATGATTAGAAGTGCTCATTGCTTCGGCAATTTCACTGGCCGTTGACTTACAGTTATTTTGATTATATACAAATTGAACCATGCGTAATGCGTTATTGTCAAAAATTAATGGATTTTTCAGTGCCTCCTCCCACTGATTTACACTTAGCTGTAAAACATCTTGATAATGCCATAAAGTTGCTTTTCCTCTGTTATCTGTATCCATTTTAACACCTCTGCTTATGTTTATACTTTAGCTAATTACAATATATTGCTGTGCCGAACCGGGCGCAGGACAAACAAATGATGCCGAGCTCATGTGCGGACCAGATCTGAGGCGGGGGCGAAATAGCATGAGATATAACAATTTTGCAGATCATACCGACTAAATTATTTCCGGAACACACTCCGTTGTATCAACCGTGGTCTCATAGTCGCCAAACGAGCGCGGTATATCTGTTTTCGCAGTGATATGCAAAGAGCGCTGTATCATTGCAGAGGTTTCTTTTGGTGTTTTTTCCGCGTGTTTCCACCAGTAAACCCTGCATACTTCGCAGGAACCTTCTGGTCTTGCAGAGGAAGCATCGTTCTCAAACAATGTACATAACGCCTTTTTGAGCTTTTCCGCATCCTCGTCTGTGAAACCGGTCTTCTCCGCAAGCTGGCAATTTATGCTGCCCCGAATGATATACACTCCGAAATTCACATAGTGCTTCATACCCATTGTATCAGATGCTTTGCTATCCTTGCCAGCTTCGCTGTTGACACTTTTTGTGATCTGCATATCCACGATATCAATCGGTGATACGCTGATTGCTTGCTGAACAGATACAGGACCACGGATGCCGATAGATACGTCATCGCCCTTAAATGCAAATACCTGACCGAAGGCACGTACATCAAACCATTCGCGGCAAGCAATCTGCGCACATTTGTCTTTATCAGCTTTTTTACCTTTGTTGATTTCAGCTTTAAATTCCGTGCAGCTGTCTGCACGGTCTTTTAAACTTTTGTTGCCATCATCTGAGCGGTCATCTGACTGGACAAAAATACGCTCGCCAATATCCTGAAGACGATTGCGGAGCTTACGCTTAATTGCCACATCAGAGAAAATACCATACCCGTCATAGTCTTCGCGGGGGCGGTTGCCGTTAAGCGGATCACCATTGATGTTTGCGCGGGTCACAGAGATAATTGCGGCAAAATCGATTTTGTTTTGCAGTATAGCCATTCCTTATTCCTCCTCTTCAATATCGTCTGTTTTGTTTTCCTCCGGATTGGATTTGCCCTTCGGTTGATATGCTTGCAGTACAGTACGCTGGCAGTCATAACCAATGAGATACTTTCCATTCAATGCGTTTTTGGCTTCAAAATCGCCATCGGCAAATAGTCCGGTGATTTCGCCAAACAGGTCTTTATAAAACTTGCGGCTGCCGGGTTTCAGGGAATTCAAATATGGTTTGATGCTGCGCTGGATCATCGGCCATGTACGGAAAGGATTTTGCACAAAGGCCTGCATGTATCTCTCTGCATTTGTGACACGCGTTTCATCTCGTTCATAAGTCCTTCGTTCAATGTCCTCGGCAATTGCCAGTAACCGCCCGTAGAGATAGCTTCTATCGTTTTTGCTTCTGTCGAGTTCCATTTCCAAGATCACTCCTTCCGATTCGTTTCTTTTTTTCTTTTCCCAATACAGTCGCTTCACCAAGGAACAGGCAATGTGAAGGACTTTATTGTAATTGAATTTGACTTCGTAAGCCAACGGATTTGATGCTTTCATGACCGCAGCACGAACCATGTCCCTGGGGATCGCTGCGCCATCAATGATACACGGGCGTAATCTGTCAAAAGCAGATATGAGCATCGGGCACTTGCCGTCGCTGTTTTTGCGCAATTCAATTCGCTTGCTGCTTTTCTCCTTTCCTTGCTCTGTACCGTATACTGCCGTTGCCACATCACGGATGGAAGCCATACCCTCATACCCGTGAAGCTTCTTATCCTTTATATATTCGTGCCTCCAGCAGCAGCTTTCGTGCCACAAACGGATATTGTCAAGATAACGGGAAGAATCAAGTTCCTTGTAGTAAATCATTGCCAGCCGGCCGGGAGTTGCGCTGTCAAGCGTAATGACCATCATTTTTGAGGTATCGCTCAATTTCGAAGCATATCCATCCAACGCCGCATTGAAATCTTCTGCGGAAGCGTAATTTGTATCGGGCTGTGCAGCCTCCTCATCATTAAAAAGCATATCTTCAATTAATTCGGCTTCATCCGTATCTTCCGGCAATGCGGCCATGATGCTGGCAGCACTTTCGTAAAAGCCTGGCATATCATTCAGCGCGCTTTCCCATGTTATCACACAGACACCGTCCCGAGTAAAGCCCTGCCTACGGATGATCCACTTCAAGGCATTATGGGCTTTTTGAGATATTTTGTAGCCAATAGACAACGCTTCGTTGTATCCGGTTTTCTTATCTTTCGTATTGAATCTCCCCCGATAGGAGAAGTTGCTGTCGTCGTTAGCGGAAATCAGTTTTGTACCATCGCCGTCATAACGTATTTTTTTGGGATGAAGAGCGGATGTCCTTGTGATCTCTCCGCTCATATAGCATAAATCTTCGGCAGCCGGAAGCGATGCGTAAAAATCAATGAAGCTTTGCTGAACTGTCTTGTCCAGCCACATTGCACTGTCAAAAGAATTATGCAGATCGCATAAAATGTCCGAAGGTGTAACCTCGTTGTTCATCCTCACGCGAAACCGGACCGTTGCCTTTGGCAGTTCTTCTCCATTGATTTTTTGCCTGCTTGATGCAAATCCCGTTTTATCAAGTAAAAGCACACCGTGTTCTATCAAGTCTCCAGCAACCGTCTTCCTGGATAAGTATTGATAAACGGCGCAGACCTTTGGGTGTGCAAAATCAGATGTACACCATCTATTAAGAAAATCAATGTATTTGGGGAAACAGTCAGCAATATGCTTTCGTGCGTCATCAATCTTCTTTTGCGTGTCGAGTTCAATCTTCACATGGTCAAGAAAATCTCCCGCAACATACTTCAAACTGTCAAACAGCGGGTAAGGCGCTACCGTAGTACTGGTTCGCGACACAGCTTCTTCTGTCGCTGGTGCAATTGTTTCAGAAGGTTCGTCCTTTCCGAGCATACGAGCTTCCAGAAGGTTTCCATCCTGATCCAATGTTATTTCTATGCGCGCCCGAACCGTTGTGTGGCTGAGTGGCAGCAGCATCAGCGAATACAGCTTCCCACCGCGGTTCCACATCTCAATCTCGCCTGCTCGCCATGCGTTTGTATCATAAAGCGCACAAAGCGATGATACCCAACTCATTGACTCACCTCCTCTGGTGTGAACTCGTTAATTCCCAAGAAATTTCCAAGGCCAACCCCAAATGGTTTGATTGACATCTCATGCAGAATGCGTCTGTCTTTGTCCGGAATTTCCTCCGGATGCGGGAATTCAATGATGCCCTTTTTCATGATAACGTGATGGAAACGCACGCTCATATGCCCTTTCTCGGCATCCCGGACAGCTTCGTCTGCGTAGGTGAACCCGTGGAACATATAACCAAGATTCAGTTCAGCAACACTGTCATATGCTCCCGTGCCTTCTCCAAATACACAAGGTTCTACCTGTCCATGGCATTCTCGCGCACCGAGAAAGATATCCCGCCTGCCGCCTCGCTCTATCATTCGGCGGGCAATATTGTGATGCTTGTGCTCATCGCGGTCGGCTGAAAGCTCGGGCCGGTTTTCGTTCCACACAAAATGCGCGCTAACCTGATAACAAACATTTTTGAGATAGGTATAGATCGACAAATCGTTGCCGCCGTTGTAGCTCTTGGTGCGAATTCCTTCAGACGCCGTTTGAATCACATTCATCACGCGAACCGCATCAATGATCCAGATAATCGTAGGCTTCCAGTAGACCGAAGCAAGCACGCCTTTCAGCGCCTCATAGGTTGGTACATAATAGCTTGTCTTCTCGCCCCCAACCCGAGTAACTGGATCAGAGAACAGTGCTCTGTCACCTCTCACAAGAAATTCAACGGTGTTTCTTTTCTTTTCCATAATTGGCACCTCCCTTCATATCAAACGATGAATAACTCCACCGGTATATTGCGTGTTTCATCCACTCCGTATTTACAATCATAGCAAGCCAAGGGGAGAACGAAAACGCCGGCTTCGTTTATTTGCAGCATAGAATAGATTTTCTTTCGTTTATTTTCCCTCAATTGCACCGTGTATCGCTGCAAATGCCGCAATGCTGAACGCTTCTTCTGCAAGGTAGCTGCTGATCGGAGCCTCTGCAGCCATTGCTGAGCATCGTTGTTGTATTCTACAATGATATCGACTTTTCCATCATCATCGATTACGGAAAATGCCTCACCTGCTTCTTTGAATGCTTGCTTTAGCAGAAGCGATCTGGAGCTGCCGTATTGCGCCTTCAGCCGTTTGTAGCCGGAAGGATTTATGGTAAGCAGGTCTATCAAAGTATGTTCAGGATCATATTTGAGCGGATATTCCATTTCCCGTAGCAATGGTTTGAAATATCTTGCATAATACTCATCCATTGCGGGCTTTGACAACGCTCCGCCGGGGTATATCTCCGGATGTGCTTTTATGTTATACAGCAATTCCCGTGTTGCTTCCTGGGCGCTCTTAACATGCCCCAGCGTGCCGATATGTTCATCGCGGATGTTGATGATTGATACCATGCCGCAATCGGTTTCGCGATTGCGATTACAACGTCCTGCTGCCTGCACAATGCTGTCCAGCCCGGTCAGAGAGCGTATCACACGCTCAAATGAAACATCCACGCCGGCTTCTATCAGGGAAGTGCTGACACAAATAATCTTTTTCGATTCATCCTTCCTCTTCAGGCATCTTCGCATCTGCTCCAGCACTTCACCGCGATGTGCCGGACACATATTGGTTGACAGATGAAAAAGGCAATACTCAGCGGCGTTCTCAATCGTATTGCCAATATACTCAAAGATTTTACGCGCGCAAGATTTTGTGTTTACAATTGCAAGCATGGATTTTACATCATGTGCTTGTTCAAGAATAAATCTTGCTGCTTCATCTATGGAAAAGCCATTTTCTTTGATACAATCCACTATTTCTACACGTTTAAATGCTGCGTCATATTTTTCTTCATCCTCAATAATGCTTTTAGGCGGTAAAATGCGATATTTATCGAGCTTGTCCAAAAGCGGCTGTGTTGCCGAGCAAAGAACGACGGATGCTCCGCAGAAATATGCAAGGAAGTTCATTGCGGCATTAAAGAGCTTTAAAACTTTGACGGGTAACGCCTGAATCTCGTCCAGAATAATTACCGAATCGCCAAGCGATTGCATACGTCGCACACTCGATGTTTTTCCCGCAAACAGTGTATTTAAAAATTGCACTGCGGTTGTGGCAATGATTGGCGACTTCGACCAATTTTCAATAAGCAGCTCATACTTCTTTTCATCCTCACTATCATCAGCGCCAAAAACAATATTAGAATGATGTTCAAGGACAGCGTCGGTATCTCCAATATAATTTGATATTTCTGATGCGTTTTGTTCCAAAATAGAATTGAATGGAGCAATATAAAAGACGTGTTTCTTTGCATAACGATTTGCCGTTTGCAATGCATATCTAAGAGAAGACAGTGTTTTTCCTGCGCCGCAGGGAACCACGAGCCGAAATACTCCGCTCTCACCGCCATCAAATTCCATACACCGTTGAGATATCTCTTCCCGGAATTTATCCAAATCGGAGGGTTCTTTTTCACTGCGCATTTTTGCGAGACGCATCTCGCATTGATAAATGTAATCCGACCACATTGGCTTGCATTCATCACAAGACAGCGCTTGAGGTAAATCCACAGCATCTTCAAAACAGGCAGTGTTCTTGCGATCAGCATCAATTAGTATCGAAGTCAGTAAACGCATATACATAGACAAATAGAAGTGCGCAGAACCCACAGCATTGTTTTTTCTCATAAATTCATTGATCCCTGTTTGGATTGCTTTTGCATCATCACACGCGAACAAAAATTCGTTTTTTATGAAGTCCGCACTATAATGATTGCTTACATAGTTTTCAACGTGGTTGAAAGAATCTAAAATCCGCTCTGCGGCTTCGGCAAATACAATGGTGCCGTTTGTCGAAAGACAATCCCGCAAGCCATGGTGACTCATGATAGCAGTACGGATCATTTCAGCAGTCAGTTTTGAGTATAAATCGCTTTGGTTTGCTAATTTATCCACCAGCACTGCACCATGCGTAGAATGTATGACAGAGCCACGAACGACAGCTTCTCCGGCGGCAGCTGCTCTGATATAAGCGTCAAATTCTTGCGTGTTTTTTCCGTCATCGTGATGACGTCCCGCTACCTTTGCCAGATTGCCAAGACCGTACCGCTCGCCTACAGCAGACGCGAGACTGGCAACATTATCATTATGTTTAAAAACACTTTGCTCGGCATGATCTGACTGCCGGATATGAGCAACAAATGAATTTGTTTTTGTATGCATTTTGTCATCCCTTTGCTCAGTTTACATCTTTTAAATTGTACACCAATTACACATTCCCAAAATGTGAAAACTAGGGGCAGGTCACCTGAATCCTTCGCTATGTAATTCCCCATAATTCTGATGCTTCTCATGCTGTGATGTAATTTATAAATCCAATCCTTTATAGGAAAATATTACATATTTCATTATACATCTTAACCGCAATTATACAATGGATTACATCGATAAGTTGGATATTTTATGGAAAAAAGGCGCTATTTGTAATCACAAGAGGAATAACCTATCGAATTGCCACATATTTATTTCAATTAGGGCAAATTTGACATAATTGAAATTGATGTTACTGCACACAGATCCCCCGAATTCGGGGGATTTAAGCTTGCATTTGACCAGATTTATGAAGACTTCCTACGTTGCACTTCCTCGAAAACCTCTTTGCTGATGATAGCTTCGTGGTCATTCTCAATGAGATACATGGGCAGTTTGCCATTATTTTTTACCTGCTTATGAGTCAGGCAATCCTTTACAAAAGTTTTCTGCGACAGCACTGTGCCAATGTACTTCTCGTTAGAGAGAATCCGATCAATGGTGGATGTGCTCCATTCCGTTTTACCAGTTACAGTCTTGATGCCATTCTTTTCAAGATAAGATTTGATCTTACGGCAGCCATTGCCTTTCAAGTATAAGTCATAAATGAGCCGGACGATTTTAGCTTCCTCTTCAACAACAACCAATCTCCCATCTTCATCTTTTGTATAGCCAAGGAAATTTGTATGATTCAACTTGACATTGCCTTTTACAAAGCTCTGTCGGATTCCCCATTTGATATCCGCGCTTCTGGATTCACTTTCATTCTGTGCAACCGCCGCAGCTGCGGTAATGATTTTCCTCATTCGCCAATCTGAGGAATCAAGACCTTCCATTTCAAAATAAATGGTGATTCCCATGCCTACAAGTTCATTAAAACCCTGTAAGAAAGGAAGAGTGTTGCGCCCGAAACGGCTGACTGACTTCGTTATGATGTAGTCTATCTTTCCGGCACGGCAGTCTTTCATCATTCGATTAAATTCCGTCCGGTTGTCAAATCGGGTACCGGAAGCCTGTTCCGCGTAGATTTCCGCAAGCGTCCAGCTAGGATGATTGGTAATGAAATCTATATAGTACCGAACCTGCGCATCCAAGCTGCTCTGCTGTTCTTCATAGGGTGTGCTGACTCTGCAATAAGCGGCAACGCGCAGGCTCTCTTTTTTGTTTGCCGGAATTTCAATAATGTTTTTGTTCATTTAAAATCCACCTTTCTGTTTACAAAATAAAAAGCATGACAGTCAAATGACCATCATGCCAAAGTTTAGAACATAATTTTAGATATAATATGAGAAAAAGCTACGTTTTCTTGTGCAATTCGACAAGTAAATGTAGCTTTTAACATGGCGGAGAGATAGGGATTCGAACCCTAGAGACCGCTCATCACGGCCTACTCGATTTCGAGTTTTGTGGAAGGCGCAACTGTTTCTATTAAACTGTTATAGTTTGCTGTCCCAATTGCACTGATTTCAATGTCAAGGTCTGTGCATCGTTGAAGATCATGGTAATATCCCTGGTTAGGTAGTTGCTCTACTTGCTTCAATTGGTTCGAAATATATTCATGAGTGGCACGTAGGAAAATAACCATCTTTGTAAATTTGGCCCACTCAGTCCTGGGCGAGTAAAGATAACGAAAATGATTGTCTATAAGAGATTGATAGTCAAGAACCGTTGAAAAAATATTTTCAAGAATTTTTTGTGCCACTGCCGAAAGCAATTCGGAGATCGTCGCATGTTCATCTGTATTGAATGTACGTTTTTCCTCAAGAAGAAGTTCTAACGCAGTTAAACCGACACGGTTAAATTCTAGCCGGAACATTCCGCTAATATCGTCAAAAATTGGAATATCATCAGGTGCTTCGGTAAATAATTTCTGATTTAACCTTTGAACAAGATCTTGACCATGAGCGCCCACCAAAAGTTGAATAAATGATGCTGCATAACGCCGAAGATCAGCTGAGTTGGGATTTGTACGTATCACATCAAGAATAGCTGAGTAAAACTCCGAGCCAAAGAAATCAACCCGTTCAGACAGGAGTGGATTCAAGCTCACCGTTTGAGAATATAGACGCGTTCCGTAGGCAGTACCTGTTTCCTGTTCAAAATGTTTAGCTAACCGCTCACGAGTAATACCAAGTTGCTGAAGAGCTATATCTGCTTCACTATCAAACCGATTGATTCTTTGAATAATTTCCTGTTTTCGGTATTCTGTATTCCCTTGTTTTTCCTGGCCTGGTCAAACCGGTTGAGATATATGTTTGCCAGCAAGGGCGAGATGACGCCTCCCTGGGGGCTTCCTATGTCTGTCTCCTCCCAGTGCCCGTCTTTCATGACTCCTGCGGTTAGGAATTTCTTGATTAATTTCAACACGCTGCCGTCGCTTATCTTCCGGTTTACTTCTTCCAGTATCAGTTCGTGGTCCAGCCGGTGGCTGGTAGGTCCCGGGCCTCGAACATTATTTAAATGCCTTGTGCCCGGCCCCCCAATCAGAACCCGGCGTGCAGTTTTCCCGCACCGGGCTCCCCAGAGTGCGTCACAGTAAAAAAATTAAACTGTTGGATGAAGAGTTTTAGCGTAGGGTAGTTTGAACCATTCACGGCTTTTGAGATAACACCAGTACATTTTATGCCTTTGACTCCTTCGTCGCAAGCTCCTAGCCCATTGCCGTTCCACTTCCTGGCGAATCCAGTCTAGCTTCGGTTTGCAGTGGTAAAGAGCAAAGTACTGGTAGAACCCATTGAGCATTCTTGTTAGCTGCTTTTGCTGGTCCCTACGCTTCCAATGCATATGCCCTTTTAGCCAGGTATGAACTCGGTCCAGGAATTTCCTGCAACTCTTTACCGTAGGTATTCTAACTAATGCAAATTTACCTTTATTGTCAGTTCCACATACGTGTTTAAAGCCAAGGAAGTCAAAGGTTTCCGGCTTTTCGCCAAATTCCATCTTGCGTTCTCTGGCAAAGCGGCCAAAGATTATTAGACGAGTCTTTTCCGGGGCCAGTTCCAATCCAAACTTACGCATACGTTCCTCTAATAGTATCTGAAAGTTTTCGGCATCCCGTTTGTATTGAAAGCACACCGTATAGTCATCGGCAAAACGAGTTAGATATGCTTCTCCCTGAAACCATTTCTTGCAGCGCTTCTCGAACCAGAGGTCGAGGACGTAGTGCAGGTAAATATTGGCCAGTATTGGGCTGACTGGCCCTCCCTGGGGCGTACCTTCCTCATTGCGCACGACTACTCCGTTTTGCATCACGCCAGCTTTAAGCCATTTCCCTGTCAACTTAATAATGCCAGGGTCAGCTATTCGCTGTTTTATCATTTTCATCAACCACTCATGGTTAATGTGATTGAAATAGCCACGGATGTCTGCTTCAAACACGTGCCTAACTTTCTTTGTCACAATGTGTGACCTAAGTGCCCGTAGTGCCTGATGTGGGCTTCGGCCGGGCCGGAACCCGTATGAAAAGTCCAGGAAATCAGCCTCGAATATGGCTTCGAGAATCCGAGCAACCGCTCTTTGCACCAGTCTGTCCTCTACAGTGGGTATTCCTAATGGTCTGGTCTTTCCCTCACCTTTTGGTATTTCTACGCGCCGTACCGGCGGTGCTTTGTACTGGTTAGCTTTAAGGCGCCCCCAGATATCTAAGACACGACCGTCTAAATCGCGCTCAAACTCTGCTGTAGTCTCTCCATCAACTCCGCTTGCTCCTTTGCGATTCATAAACCGCCATGTCTCTTTAAGAAACTCCGGCGTGATTATGTGTGCCAGGGATGTAAAGCGAAGCTTCGGTTCTAGTTTGGCTTTCGCTGCTATCCTGCTCAGTTGTGTTGACATTCTTATCCTGCCTCTGTGTGTAGAGAATGTTTCCCTGTCAGGTAATCACTCTGTCCCGCCGCTTCCCCTTGTATGTGGCTTTCCCACACTCTGAGTGTAGAGTCGGAGGAGGTGGACATCAATAAGCCTGCCTCCGTCCGCTCGTTCAAACGGATCGTACAGTTTTCCCGTAATCCGCTTTCCTTAACTGATTGTGTTTACGACTTTAACTGAAGGCTTGGAATTAAATGCACAAGATTAACCAATTTATAATGTTCATATAATTCTTTCCTGGGATATTTCTTCCATCCAGTATTCCGCCAGCGCTTGAATTGATGAGACCAAAGCCGCCGGATAATCCACCGGTCTAGTCGATTAAATAATTTACGGACATTGGCTTTGCGATAATAATTCCCCCACCCTCTAATTATAGGGTTTATCCAGTCAATTACTTCTTTCAGGGCTAAAGGTATTCTTCGCTTGGTCTTGGCTCTAATCTGATTCATGAATCTTTTAACGGATTTTTCTTTCGGCACTGCGTAAATGTTTAATTTATTTGGTTCGCTTCCTAGTTTATCTCTAGACAATTTCAAACCTTTACCCTGCTTTATTTTATACCCTAAAAACTCGAAGCCCCATTTGATGTGTATTATTCGGGTCTTCTCTCGATGTAAATTGAGACCTAAGTCTTTTAATATTCGAGTTGCATCTCTTAGAGCATTATAGGCTTCAGCTTTGGTTCGGCATAACACTGTCCAGTCATCGGCCCAGCGGGTCAGATGGTAACCCCGGCGTG